>JAMOOV010000001.1 GCA_027065125.1 Campylobacterales bacterium
CAATTATATGTTTTTAAAGTACATTTGAAAGGGTTTAAAATAAACTCTTTCAAGGCTCGTTCTCTCAAACAAGGACGAAATTATAATACAACAATGCTTAAAGGAAGGTTAAACGGTGGGGAAGAATATTATTTTTTTATTGTGTAAAACTATAATTATATAAGAGTACCCCCTCCAAATATAAAAAAATAAAAATTTATTTAGTGTTAAAACTTTTTTAGGTAGAATAAAGCTAATTTATTTTTATCAAAAAGAGATAAAAAAGTTAATACAATAAAATGAGGATATATGGGACAAACAATTACTGAAAAAATTTTTAGCAATCATGTTGGTAAAGAAGTTAAAGCTGGAGATATTATAGATTGCGAGATAGATATGGTTATAGGAAATGATATAACAACACCAATATCTATAAAAGCATTTGAAGAATCCGGAGCTACAAAACTTGCAAAACCGGATAATTTTTCCATAGTA
Organism: Campylobacterales bacterium; assembly: GCA_027065125.1. GTDB lineage: Bacteria > Campylobacterota > Campylobacteria > Campylobacterales > JALSKU01 > JALSKU01. Next base: position 475 of record JAMOOV010000001.1, read on the forward strand.
ATGGATCACTTTATTCCGGCAAAAGATATAGCAAGTGCAAATCAAGCTAAAATTAGTAGAGATTTTGCATACAAACATGACTTAAGGCTATTTTTTGATGAAAAAGATATGGGTATCGAACATGCATTATTGCCCGAAAAGGGCTTAGTGCTTCCAGGAGATGTTATCATCGGGGCAGACTCTCATACTTGTACTCACGGTGCAGTAGGAGCATTTTCTACAGGAATGGGCTCAACCGATCTCGCCTATGCTATGGTTACAGGAAAAAATTGGTTTAAAATTCCTGAGGCGATTAAAGTTGTATTGACTGGCAAACCATCACAATATGTATATGGTAAAGATATTATTTTAGAATTGATTAGAATCTTGGGGGTTGATGGTGCATTATACAAAACTTTAGAATTTACTGGCGATGCTATAGCTCATCTTAAAATGGATGATAGATTTTCTCTTTGCAATATGGTTATAGAAGCAGGAGCAAAAAATGGCATTATTGCTGTTGATGAAATAACAAAAGAGTTTTTAAAGGATAAAAATTTAAGAGACGAACCAAAATACTTTTACAGCGACAAAGATGCCAAATATATAAAAACCATCACTATAAATATAGGAACATTGAGTCCTGTTGTCGCCTATCCGCATCTTCCTTCAAATGGAAAAAGTATTGAAATCGCATCAAATGACGATATAAAAATAGATCAAGTGTTTATAGGCAGTTGCACAAACGGAAGACTTGGTGATTTAAGAATTGCTGCAAAGATATTGAAAGGAAGAAAAGTATCAAGAAAAACAAGAATGATAATAACTCCTGCAACTACAAAAATAGCCCTTCAAGCAGAAAAAGAGGGTTTAACAGAAATCTTTGCAAAAGCGGGAGCAGTATTTAGTAATCCTACCTGCGGTGCTTGTCTTGGAGGATATATGGGAATACTCGGTAAAAATGAAAAATGTGTTTCTACTACCAATAGAAATTTTATAGGACGAATGGGTGATAGAAGTAGTGAAATATATCTTGCCAATTCAGCAGTTGCGGCAGCTTCGGCCATAACTGGAAAAATAACCGATCCAAGAGATTTATAATGGAAGGTGAATCGAAATACGATGATATAGCCTGTATCATTTTTGCAGGAGGAAAAAGTTCAAGAATGGGAGAAGATAAAGCTCTCCTTCCATTTAAAGAACATAGCAGTATGGCAAAACTTCAGTGGGAAAAATTTAAACCATTTTTTAAAAATATTTATATAAGTACAAAAAATAAAGATAAATTTGATTTCGATGCAAATTATATCGAAGATATTGATTTTTTTGGCGATGACAATGAATTGATATTTTCTCCTGCTGTAGCTATGTATAGTATTTTCAAAAAGCTTGATTTTGATAAGATATTTGTTATAAGTGTAGATACCCCATTTTTTGACATGGAGCACTTTGAAAAACTATATAGTTTTGACAATAATGCTCTGGATATAATAATATCAAGAAATAAATTTGGCATTCATCCTTTATGTGCAATATATAAAAAAAGTTGTGAAGATGAATTGCATAAAATGATAGAGCAAAATGTTCACAAATTGAGAATTCTTACAAAAAATTTAAATACATATTATGTGGATTATGAGGATGAAAAAGCTTTTATCAATATAAATAATAAATATGAATACGAAAGGGCATTAAAACTATGATAAGACATGTTGTATTTTTTAAAATCAAAAATGAAAATATTGATAAACAAGATTTGAAAAATTTAATTTTATCACTTGAAGGAAAGATTGATTGTATTAAATATTACCAAGTCGGTACAAACTTTTCAAAAGAGGAAAGAGCATACGACCTGGTATTGATAAGTGATTTTCAAACAAAAGAGGATTTATCTTTATATGCCACTCATCCGGAACATTTAAAAGTGATATCAAAAGTCAAATCAAAAGGCATCACTACAAAAGTAGTGGATTTTGAATATTAATTTTTTATCATTTTACAGATATTTGACCATTTGCCCATACAACAGCTTTTTCAATAATCTCTTTTGTAGCTTTACTTAAGGCTTCAACTCCACCTTTTGCATTATTTGACAAACTGTTTTTTTCTACCCTAAACTCTTTTTGAGACAATATATTTCCATTTTTATCTGTAATATAAAATATTATATCGACAACACCCTTGCTACTTTTACCCTCAAATACTTGATCAAATTCCAATATCTTACTCTCTAAGTTAAAGGGGATACTCTCTTTTGGCATCATATAATAAATATTTTTACAGATTGATACTTTCTTAAAGACTTTATAAAGTAACTTAGAAATCATTAAATTGGGACTTTCAAACCATCTACTAAAGTAATATCTATTTTTTTCTAACCCTTTGACATAAATAATATTTTTACTTAAAATTTCTGCACTACTTTGAGGGAAAGCGATATTTATATTCAAACATTTTGAAGTAGTAGAAATTTTTTCAATATCAATATTTTGTCCTATTGTATATTTTTTTGTTGCAGGTAAAGGCTTTACAGCACACCCTTCAAGTATTATTAACAATATAAAAATTATATTTTTTTTCATGGCAATTTTTCTCCCGGTCCAAGACTTGGTTTTTCTTTTTTGTACAATAAATCGCTTGGAGATTTCTCTATCTCTTCGATAGTATCTTGTGAAGTTTTTAAAAGCATTCTAAGCTCCATTATGGTTTGATTTATTTGGGAAATTGTTGAAGAGGAAATTTTTTTCAAGTTATAATCTCCTTTTTTTATACTCTCTATAATATCAGACATCAATAAATTTGCCTTTTGAGAAGCTTGATTGATTTGGTTTATTAATTTATCTATTTTCTCTTTTGTTGTCTGTTTAATAGAATTAGACATATTTTTAAGAGCATCCGATGAAGAAGCTATCTTCAAGGAGGTATTGGATAAGTTTTTTATCAAAACATTGGCATTCTTCTCTATTTTAACAAAATTTTTGATAATTTCTGTTATTTGTGGATTTGAATCTTTTATATTTTCAGTTATTTGCTCTGTATTTTCAATAGTTTTACTAATATTTTCTATATTTTTGTCACTTAACAACTTATCTACTTTATCAAGAACTATAGATGTTTTAGCAGTAATATCCGTTAGTGTCGTATCCAGTCTGCTATAGAGAGAAGGTTTTTCTCTGATGATGGGTATTTGATCATCTTTTTGTTTCAGCAGGGGTGCATTTTTATATCCTCCAGTTAATTCTATATAGGCAAGACCGGTCAAACCAAAATACTTCAACTCAGCTTGCATACCTTTTGTGACAGGAGTACCTTTTTTTACCTGCAATACAATCTCCACCTCCTCAGGATTATTTGAATTGATTTTAATACTCTTTACAGAGCCAACATCAACTCCTCTATATTTGACAAAAGAATCCGCACTCAATCCGGATACTGAATTTTTTGTAAAAACTTTATAGTAGTCATAATTTTTACTAAAACCATATTTGCCAAGCCAAAAAGCAAATAAAATTGCTCCTATCGTCAATGCTATAACAAAAATCCCTACCACTGTATAGTTTGCTCTGCTTTCCATTATACAACTCTCCTTCTCTTCTCCACACTACCTCTAAAAAATCTCTTTATATATTCATTGTCCATTTTTAGAACCTCATCTAAAGTTCCTTCGGCCACCACTTTTGAGTTCCCAAGAAGAGCAAATCTATCTATAATATTTCTAATAGTATCCAAATCATGAGTAACCATAACAACACTAAATCCCAACATATCTCTTAGATTTATCAACATTTCATCAAACTCTCTTGCTCCTATCGGATCCAAACCGCTGGTAGGCTCATCTAAAAACAGTATCTTAGGATCCATAACTAATGCTCTGGCAAGTGCCACTCTTTTTATCATTCCGCCACTCAATTCACTTGGGAACAGATCAAGCACATCAAGGCTCAATCCTACAAGTTCGATTTTTAGATTAATTATATCGTCCCTTATATCTTTTGATAGACTTGTGTATTCTTTCAATAAAAGATCTATGTTTTCCCTAATATTCAAGGAAGAAAAAAGGGCTCCACTTTGAAACAGCACTCCCCAGTTATGTTTAAGATATAGTGCATCTTTTTCATTAATATTTAAAATATCTTTTTCTAAAACTCTTATTTCTCCGCTATTGGGTCTTAACAGCATGATCATTTCATTTAAAAGTGTTGATTTTCCGGATCCGCTACCGCCTAAAAGCCCATATATCTCTCCCTCGTTCGCACTAAGACTAACTCCGTCATGAACAATTTTATCACCGAATTTGGTTACAATATTTTTAATTTCAACTATTTTTTTTACCATTTTACAGCCCAAGCTTTGTAAAAATAATAGAAAAAACAGCATCACAAGCTATAACAAGAAATATAGAATTTACAACACTAATAGTAGTATATTTTCCTATACTTTCAGTATTATTAGAAACTTGAAACCCTCTAAAACATCCTATTCCCGCAATCAAAATAGCAAAAAACGGTCCTTTTATCAAACCAATCAAAATG
>JAMOOV010000002.1 GCA_027065125.1 Campylobacterales bacterium
GCTTGTTCTTTGGCAGGTAAAAATGAACTTGACAATCTTGTTTTGATATATGACTCCAACAAGATAACTATCGAAGGAGATACCAAGATAGCTTGGAATGAAGATGTAAGAGGTAGATTTGAGAATCAAAAATGGAAAGTTTTAGAGATAGACGGCAATGATTATGTTGAGATAGAAAAAGCTTTAGATGATGCCAAGAGTAGTGATAGGCCTGTTTTGATCATAGCCAATACCATTATAGCCAAAGGTTCTTGCTCTTTTGAGGGAAAAGCAAGTTCTCATGGATCTCCTCTTGGAGAAGAGGATATAAAATGCTCTAAAAAAAGAGCAGGTTTTGACGAGGATAAAAAATTCTTTATCCCTGAAGATGTGCTTGTTAGATTTAGATGTGCTGTTGAAAAGGGAGATTTGTATGAAAGAGAGTGGAATAAACTTGTAAATGAAGCTCCTTTGATAGAGCAAAATGAAGCATTAAAAGCTTTACAAAATCCTGATTTTTCAAAAATACAGTGGCCTGAATTTGAAGCAAGTAGTGAAATAGCAACAAGAGAAAGTAATCATAAAATTTTAAATGCCATAGCAAAAACAATCCCCGGTTTTATAGGAGGAAGTGCTGATTTGGCTCCATCAAATAAAACAAACCTTGCCAATATGGGCGAGTTTCCTAATGGAAAAAATATACATTTCGGCATAAGAGAGCATGCCATGGCGGCCATAACAAATGCAATGAGTCTATATGGGTTGTTTTTGCCTTTTGATGCAACTTTTTTTGTCTTTAGCGACTATCAAAAACCTGCGGTTAGACTTGCGGCTTTGATGGGATTGAAAAGATTTTTCGTATGGACCCATGATAGCATAGGAGTGGGAGAGGATGGCCCTACTCATCAGCCTATCGAGCAAATAAGCCAGTTTAGGGCAATGCCGGGATTTTATCTTTTTAGACCTGCGGATGCTAGCGAAAATGTAGCTTGTTGGAAAATAGCTCTTGGCCTTAATGCTCCGAGTGGATTTGTATTGAGTCGTCAAAAGCTTCAAACCCTAAAGCCTTTTACGGCATACGGAACCGTAGAAAACGGCGGCTATCTTGTAGCTGAAAGAGAAAATGCGGTATTGACTATCATGGCAAGTGGTAGCGAAGTAATGACATCTCTAAAAGCGGCTTGTCATTTGGAAGTTGCCGGTATCAATGCAAATGTTGTAAGTGTTCCTTGTATGGAGATATTTGATACTCAATCTCAAGAATATAAAGATAGAGTGATAGATAAAAATACAAAAGTTTTAGCTGTAGAAGCGGCAAGCGGTATAGAGTGGTATAAATATGCGGATGAAGTTTTATCCATGCAAAGTTTCGGAGCTTCAGCCCCTGCAAGTAAGCTGTTTAAAAAGTTCGGCTTTACCATAAAAGGGGTAAAGCAAAAAGCTATGGAGATGCTTGGAAAAGAGTATATACAAACCGAAGCAAAAGGCGAAACTATATGAAGGATGAAAAATGTTACTTTTAACCCCCGGACCCACGGCAGTACCTGAAAAGATAAGGGTGGCTATGAGTGAGCCGACGATTCACCATAGAACTCCTGAATTTTCGGAAATTTTTAGACAAACAAGAGAAAAATTAAGTAAAATTTTCGGTTATGATGAAGTTTTGCTTTTAAGTTCAAGCGGTACCGGAGCTATGGAAGCCTGTGTTACCAATCTTTGTCATAAAAAAGCTCTTACTATAAATAGTGGAAAATTTGGCGAGAGATTTGGAAAAATAGTAAAGGCTTTTTCGCTTGAATTGGTAGAGTTGAAGTATGAATGGGATACACCCTCAAATATAAAAGATGTCGAAGATGCGATAAAAATCAATCCTGATATAGATGCTGTATTTATACAGGTTTGCGAAAGTGCCGGAGGACTTAGGCACCCTGTTGAAGAGATTGCAAAAAGAGTCAAAGAGTTAAATCCCGATATAGTTGTGGTTGCTGACGGCATAACGGCAGTAGGTGTAGAGAGAGTGGATACTACTCATATCGATGCTCTTATAAGCGGTAGTCAAAAGGCTTTTATGTTGCCTCCGGGTCTTTCCATGGTGGGTCTTAGTGAATTTGCCATACAAAAAATAGAGAAAAAGAGTTTTGGATACTATTTTAATTTGGCAACCGAACTTAAAAAACAAAAAGATAATACTACTGCATGGACGGCAGCTACTACTCTCATCATAGGTTTAAATAAAATGTTAGATATGATATTTGAGATAGGACTTGATGAGTTTTATAAAACGACTAAAAAAAGAGGAGATGCGAGTTTAAAAGCCATTGAGGAGATAGGTTTAAAAATCTATCCCAAGACACCTGCTTGTGCTATGATCGCCGTATCTTTTGAAGATGCCGATAAACTCAGAAAGATACTTAAACAGAAGTATCAAGTCAATATAGCCGGAGGGCAAGAACATTTAAAAGGAAAGCTTTTCAGGATAAATAATATGGGTCTTATCGAGCCGTATGAAACAAGTTGGGCTTTAAATGCTATAGAGTTGGTTTTGGACGAGCTTGGTATAAGAGAGTACAATGGTACGGCGAATAGAGTGTTTAATGAGTTATATTTTAAAGAGTTAGTATGATTTATGAACATGAGATACCGAGAAATAGCAGATTATATTTTGGCAAGACTGCTAAATTGAAACGAAAGATAGAGCAAATTTCGAGTGAAATTCTTGAAAGTTACGGATATGAAGAGATAGTAACTCCGGCTTTATCTTATCATCAACACAATGCCATTAATGAAAAAGAGCTTATTAGATTTTCTGATGAGAGAAACAATATCATTTCATTAAGAGCAGACAGTACTCTTGATGTGGTTAGACTTATAACTAAGAGATTGGGAAGAAGTGTTGAAAATAAAAAGTGGTTTTACATGCAGCCTGTTTTCAGATATCCAAGTAGCGAAATATATCAAGTAGGTGCAGAGTGTATAGATTTAAATGATTTGAGTGAACCTATAAAAATAGCACTTGAAATATATAAAAAATTAAATTTAGAGCCGATTTTACATATAAGCAATATCAATATACCAAGAATTATCTCAGAAGAGTTGAATTTGCCTATATCTGTATTTGGTAGCGGTAATTTAGAAGAGATATTGAAAAAAAATATAGAGTGGTTAAACAAACTTGCCTGTTTGGAATCGATAGATGATATAAAAGATGTTATACAAATAGCACCGAAAAGTATCAAAAATGAGCTTGAAAAAATGTATGATTTGAGTAGAAAAATAGAGTATAAACATATACTTTTTTCTCCTTTGTATTATGATAGAATGAGATATTATGATGATCTATTTTTTAGATTTTTTGACAACAATAAAACTCTCTGTGCCGGAGGATACTATATGTTTGAAGATCATGAAGCGGTAGGATTTGCCCAATATTTAGATGCAATAATAGAGATAAAAGGAAATAGTGAAAATGAGTAAAGCCGATATGATAGTTGGAATTCAGTGGGGAGATGAGGGAAAAGGTAAGATTGTTGATAGACTTGCCGGAGAATATGATGTAGTGGCAAGATATCAAGGCGGACACAATGCCGGACATACTATAGTAGTGGGAGACAAAAAGCTTGCTTTGCACCTTATTCCTTCGGGAGTATTGAATAAAGATGCTATAAATATCATCGGAAACGGAGTTGTTGTCTCTCCTAAAGCCCTTATAAAAGAGGTTAAAGATAATGGATTTGACGACTTAAAAGGAAGACTTTTTATAAGCGACAAAGCTCATATGATACTAAACTTTCATCAAGAGATAGATATGGCAAGAGAGAAGCTAAGGGGAAAAAAAGCCATAGGAACTACCGGCAAAGGCATAGGACCTGCTTATGGACTTAAGATAGAAAGAAGTGGCCATAGACTAGGTGAATTAAGAGATACGGAAAGCTTGGTTAAGTCTTTGATGAGCTACTTTGAAACCAATAGAGCATATTTTAGCATATTGGATGTCAAAATCCCTACAAAAGAGGAACTAAAAGAGGAGTTGGATGAGTATGCCAAGTTTATGGAGCCGTTTTTGTGCGACACGACTCATCTGATATGGAGTAAGCTCGATGAAGATAAAAAGATACTTCTTGAGGGTGCTCAAGGAACTCTTTTGGATATCGACCATGGAACATACCCTTATGTAACAAGTTCAAGCACCATTAGTGCTGGGGCCTGCACGGGACTTGGTATAAACTCTAAAGATATCGGAAAAGTTATAGGTATAGTTAAAGCTTATTGCACAAGAGTGGGTAACGGACCGTTTCCTACTGAGGATTTTGGCGATGACGGTAAAAGACTTGGAAAAAAAGGACATGAATTCGGTACTACGACCGGAAGAGCAAGAAGGTGTGGATGGTTTGATGCGGTAGCTTGTAGATATGCCGGTAGATTAAACGGGTGTGATGAGCTGGCTTTAATGAAACTTGATGTACTTGACGGATTTGAAAAGATAAAGATTTGTACAGCTTATGAAATAGATGGCAAGATAACAGATAAATTTCCTACAAATTTAAAAGATGTTAAGCCTATATATGAAGAGATTGATGGATGGGAAAAGGTTGAAGGTACAAGCGAATATAACAAATTACCTGAAAATGCAAAAAGATATATAAAAAGAATAGAAGAGTTAAGCGGTGTAAAAGTGGGTATCGTCTCCACTAGTCCAGACAGGAAAGATACCATCATAAGATAAGGAGAGCGAGTGAAGACAAAATATTCTCAATTGGTTAAAATCAGAAAACAAAAAGTTGATAGTATTGAGAATATCATCGCAGTTTTAAATCGATATAAAGAGAATTTAAAAAGCGATATAGAGTCTTTACTGAGCGATATCAAAAGGTTGGAAGTTCCAAAAAAAGGCGAGTTTCTTAACTACTTGTCTAAAAATTACACTTTTGATACACTAATGTCTCAAAAAAAAGAGAAACAAAGACAGCTTGAGC
>JAMOOV010000003.1 GCA_027065125.1 Campylobacterales bacterium
CATAGTCATATCATTAATATTCAAGGAGAGAGTTACAGACTTAAACAAAAAAGAAAGGCTGGAATTTTATAGGAGTTATTATAGGTGTAACAGATGTTACTAAGTGGTACATTTTTGGACGGCGGTTTGGTACATTTTTGGATGGCGGTTGACAAGAAGTGGATGAACAACTTCTTGAAACTTCTTTTTATGCTAAAAATTGCATTGATACTGCATGCCTTAGCTTATACTAAAAATACTCAAAGAGAAAAATATTTAGCACTATTTTTAATGGTTTTAAAATTATGGTAGAATTGAAGATGTAGAATGGTTAATCTTTGGGGATTTGGATTTTTCAGGGTTGACTAGGTATAAATTTACAGGGCAAAAAAGAGATTTTAGGATTATATCTCAGTGAAAATGAAGGAGCGAATTTCTGGCTTCAAGTATTAACCGATTTAAGCAACAGAGGAGTAAAAGATATACTTATTGCAAGCATAGACGGTTTAAAAGGATTTCCCGAAGCCATAAACTCTATATATCCGAATACGGAAGTTCAGTTATGTGTTATTCATCAGATAAGAAACTCTTTAAAATATGTTGCTTCCAAAAATAAAAAAGAGTTTATAAAAGATTTAAAAAAGGCATACAGGGCTGTATCCAAAGAACAGGCTGAAACTGAGCTTGACAGACTTGAGGAAAAATGGGGAGATAAATATCCCATAGTTATTAAATCCTGGAGAAACAAGTGGGATAATTTATCCAATTACTTTAAATATCCCGAACCCATAAGAAAAGTAATTTATACCACCAATATTATTGAATCGGTTCATAGATAGTTTAAGAAACTCACTAAAACCAAAGGTGCTTTTCCAAATGAAAATAGTCTGCTTAAATTGCTTTATATGGGAATACAAAATGCAAAAAAAAATGGACTATGCCGATTAGAAACTGAAATCTGACACTCTCTCAGCTGGCTATTTTCTTTGAAGGTAGATTGGATGAAGTTTTAAAATTATGATATAATTCTCTCAACTGACACGGAATTGTGAACGACCTTATTTAGTTTACAGTCCCGAATGAAGTTATAAGAATTTGTTATCTTTTTGACATTTTGGACAAATTCCTTCAAATGTTACTAATGTATTTTCTATAATATAACCACTTTCTTCGGAAGCATTGTTTGTAATCCACTTTTTATCTATGAATATATCTGTTAATTCACCGCATTTTTTACACAATAGATGAGCATGGCTATTCTTTGATAATTCATATCTTGTTTTTAGTTTTGGTATTTTTACCTCTATTAAAAAGCCGTTTTTTGTCATTGAATTGATATTTTTGTAAACTGTTGCCAAAGATATATATGGAAATATATTTTTTAATGCTTCGTACAAATCGTCTATATCTATATGACCTTTTTTTTCTATTTCTTTTATCATATATATTCTTTGAGGAGTAGCTTTTAAATTGTACTTATTTAACATCTCTTTATAATTTTGCATATTTATCCCTATTTTTATATGGTTTGATATTTATGCCATATAAAATTTATCATATTTTTTAATAAATTGTATTATCATCAAAAGTGACAATAAGAGATAGTTTATCTTATCTCTTATCGTCTTTTTCACTATTTTTATGGAAATTTTCTTTTGTATTTTTGACAGCATTGTCTATTGCATTTTTTGCGATTTCCCATGCTCTTGTGCCAAGTTTTTTTGATTCTTTAGTAATATTTTCCATATTTTCTTTTTTTATATTTTTAATCTTTTGTTCCAAGTTTAAATCATACAATCTTTGAGAAAGATTTTTCTTTAAAGCATCAAATTTAGGATTTTCTTTTAACTGTTCGATTCTTTTCAAAATATTTTCTTTTGTATTGGCGGTTATTTTTATTATTTTATTTAAAGAAGGGTTGATATCATCAATTAAATTTTCTAATATTTTTTTTGAAATACCGTTTGATTTGTTTGCACTCTGTTTCAATATATCGATATAATCACTATTTGCATCTATTATATTTAGCCCTTCAAAAAGTATTTTCTCTTGTTTGCTGTCTCGTATTTCATCAGGTAAAAATTCAAGATTTTCATTAAATTTATTGATAGCTTTTGCGATGCCATTTTTGATACCATAAACAGTCCCTCTTAATATTTCTTTGGCTACTGCTTGATATTCGTCGGCAATGGCTACGGCAACATCCAGAACAGTTTTGGATACATCCATAAGTTTTTGTTTACTAAACTCATCATTTTCAACTGCATGAAAAACAATATTTTGGGTAATTTGATTGATAAGTTCTTCGATATCTTTTTGATTTTCAAGTACGGTTAAAATAGCTTCTTCTGTAGTCTCTTTTAGTATTCCCAGCAGTGCCACCTCTTTTAGTTTTATATCACTTAAAGCCTTTTCTATACATATTTTCGAATTCTCGTCTAAAGTGTCAGATATTTTTTCTATTTTATTATAAAAATCATATATGGTTTGTTTTAAATCATATTTTTTCTCTTCTATTTCCTTTTCTATCTTGCTTAATTCGGTAATTTTATCATATATTTCTTGTTCTTTGCCATAAGAGATGGATTTGGATATTCCATCAATAACAGAAGATATCGTGTTGATATTTTCGATATTTTCATCCTTAAGCACTCTTGCAAAACTCTTTAAAAGTTCTATCGCTCTTTGCTTCTTTTTTTTATCATCTTTTAGTCTCGAAAGTTTTTTATTGCTCAATTCGAATACGATTTCTTTTATCTTTTTATCTATTTTGTTTGTCTCTTTTTCTTCTTGAATAGCTTTTGAAAATTCTTCTTGAATATTTAACATTTTTTTCCTTTATATAATAATTTTTATATTTTTATCTTTTTTTAAATCTTCATATATTTTTTTTCTATCTTCATCACTAAATACAATTGTAGATAAAATATAACTGTCATATTTTCCATTTTTGCTTTTTTTGGAAAATATCAAATTGTAATTTCTTTTTTTAAAAAGCTCTTTTATAGAATTTTTTAATTTATCTTTTGCATCAGTAATTATTTTGTATTCCCAGTTGCAAGGATAATTTAATCCTAACTCTTTATCAAGCTGGTCTTGTGAACTTTCCACTTTTTCCGCCATCTTTTTCCTCCAAAAGAATATTGCTTATTACCATTGATCTATCTATGGCCTTTGCCATATCATATATCGTTAAAAGTCCGATACTAACACCTGTTAGTGCTTCCATTTCTACTCCGGTTTTACCTTCTAACTTCGCAGTAACAGTTAGTTTGAAGCCGGGCAGTTCATCAAGTTGTTCAACTTCACAGTTTACCGAGGTTAGCATTAATGGATGGCACATTGGTATCAGTGAACTTGTTTGTTTTGTTCCCATGATAGAAGCGATAACAGCTGTTTGTAAAACAGGTCCCTTTTTTGCTTGATTGCTAACAATCATGTTATATGCTTCTTGAGACATTTGTATGATACCACTTGCTTTTGCAACTCTTGTCGTATCATTTTTCGCAGATACATCTACCATTTTCGGTCTATCGTTTTCGTCTAAATGAGTTAATTTCATATTTTATCCTAATTTTGAATTGCCATATATATTTTACCAAAAATAAAATTATTTAGTGCTGTTATGATATAATAAAATATGAAATATTTTAGTTTGGTTGGACAAGATAATAAAATAAATATAACTTGTCAAGATAGATGGGATATGTATGAAGTATCATTTTTGCAAAAAGAGTTATTTGAAGTATATAAAAAGACAAAAGGATATTCTTCTGTCACCATAGATATGCAAAATATCAATACACTTGATACGGCAGGAGGGATAATCCTACATGATTTTATAGAAAGATTAAAAAAGCAATCAAATGTAAAAGTTCTTGAAAATAGTAAAAAACAGCAAGAATTTTTAGAGTTTATCAATAAAGCTATAAAAAAAGAGAATATCTCTTCTAAAAAGAGTAGAGAGTTGAGTATTGTTCAAAAAGTTGGAAAATATATTTTATCTTTTATTTCTGATTTTTGGCTTTTTGTGTCTTTTGTTGGAGAGAGTAGCTTCGCCATAGTAAGATATATTTTACATCCTTCAAAGATAAGGTTTAAAGCCATTGTAAAAAGTATACAAAATGCCGGAGTAGATGCTTTACCCATAATAGCTTTAACCTCTTTTTTAGTAGGTGTGGTAGTAGCATATCAAAGTGCAGTACAGTTGCAGAAATTTGGAGCGAATATTTTTATAGTCGATATGATAGGTATATCGGTAGCCAGAGAGCTTGCCCCTCTAATCACTGCGATAGTCGTTGCAGGAAGAAGCGGTTCTTCATATACTGCTCAAATAGGAGCACAAAAGATAACAAGAGAGTTGGATGCTATGAAGACCATGGGATTTGATCTTTTTGAATTTCTTGTTTTGCCAAGAATAATCGCACTTGTTATCGCACTGCCTTTGATGATATTTTTTGCCGATATAGTTGGAATTTTTGGAGGAATGGTGGTTGCAAAATATCAAACAGACATCTCCTATCTTGAATTTTTAAAGAGATTACAAAATGTTCTTGCCGTAAAGCACCTATTGATTGGTCTGGCGAAGGGTCCATTTTTTGCTATTTTGATTGCGGGAATAGGATGTTTTAGGGGTTTTCAAGTTTCAAATAATACCGAAAGCATAGGAAAATATACTACCATCAGTGTCGTAAATTCTATATTTCTTGTTATAGCCTGTGATGCTGTTTTCTCTGTTATTTTTACAAAGCTTGGAGTGTAAATTGACAAAAAAAATAGTTGAAATTAAAAATATTGTAACCAAATTCGGTGATAAAATTGTTCATGACAGAGTTAGTCTTAGTGTGAACGAGGGAGAGATATATGGGCTTTTAGGCGGTAGCGGATCCGGAAAATCAACACTTTTAAATGAAATGATCATGCTGTTAAGACCCAATAGCGGAGAAATAAGAGTTTTAGAAAAAGATATTTT
>JAMOOV010000004.1 GCA_027065125.1 Campylobacterales bacterium
CACTACTTGTAGAATCGCATTCGCTAAGATTTTTCACTATCAAACCTGCACCATTATTATAGGCACAAAATTTAAATCTAACTCTAACATCTTTATGTGCAGAAGTTATATTTTGAAACAATTTTATAGCTTTCTTTCCATCTGCACCGGTTGAAGCATTATAATCTTGCCAAGCTATTACACTTGTATTAGTATTCATATCGTAAAGTTGGTATTTTAAATCAATACCCTCTTTTGCTTCAACGGCATTATTTGCCGCATTTATAGAGGCTATCGTAAGGTTAAAATCTTGATTGACAATTTTTGTAGATATATTTCTATCGTTTATATTTCTAAAAGTATCCCAAGCATCAAATGGACCAGTTGTGTAAGAATTGTCTTCATTTGTTGGTATATTTTCACAATAACCAAGTTCCACATTATCATAATGTCTTCCCTGAGGATCATCATAATCTGCAAAATATTTTAAATTTTGATTGCCCATAAACTGACCGTTTATGCCATATGTCTGAATAGACAAATAGTCATCATATCCACCGCTTTCATACTCACCAAAATCAGCAGTTATGTTTGTATCTCCGAGTCCTCCTATAACACAATTGCCTTTTACAAAGCCCATTCCGCTATAATCTATATCTATATCTTTATTTGCATCAGCATCATTTTCATCTACCACATTATAACATGCCACAGTTCCACTAAATCCAGATGTATCTTCAATTTGCGAAACATTAACATTACTTAATGTTTCATTACTGTTATTGATGATACCCATTTTTCTTGGGAAGCTAAACTGCATATTCATAAAATTCCCAAAACCAATAAGATTACCTCCATTATTTAATGCATAACACAACTGACACTCTCCATAGCCAAGATCACTTGTGTCTGAGTCTTGTATAAAATCAGGATTATTGCCATCTATATAGACAGGACCCTCAGCTGTAATTCCGCCATGCACCTCAAAATTAGCAGAGTTTGCATATAAGTGAACCTCTCCTTTGACATAAAAAAATGCTCTCATATCAGAATTACCCATTCCGTTAGATGCACCTATCATATCTCCGCCTATATAGAAAAAAAGATCACTTGCATCTCCCAAAGAGTTGACATTGTTATTATTTTTTTGCCACTGTAAGTTGTTTTTGATAAATATTCTAACCGGTCCACCATGTGGAAGAGTTATATTAGTATTGTTTTTTGTAAAAGTTAATGAATTAAAAAAGTAATCACCAGGCTCTAAACTCAAAGTATTACCATTTCCGCTAAGTGTAACATCTCCAAGTAGCATCACATTGGTGTCGTTATTATCGCTATAAGTATGTGTAGGTGCAAGTGTCAAATCAAAATTACCATTAAAGTTACCATATTCCAAATCTGTCAATGGACTACTTGGCGAACCTTCATTTGTACCAAGCTTACTACTCTGCCATACTGTGTAATTAAGTTTATTTAAAGGTGGATTTTCTCTTGTGCAACTATTTGAACCGCATCCGTTTGGATCACAATAAACATGCCCGCTTCCGTGATATCCTCCGGCAGGATATGATATTGCATCTGTTTTGCAAGCTTGCACATTATTTGCCGAATGATTTTCTCCAATATGCAAAGAATCATATGTTGTTAGAACATTGTCAAATAGTCCACAGGCATAATGATTTTGATAGTTCGGAGCACTACCACTTGCACCAGCAGGAGTAAAGGAGATAGTTATGGTATAGTTTTGTGAAGAATATTTATCTGTATAAACTGTAAGATTAAAATCTGTAGCAGAAGTAAAGGTTTTTGTAAAACTTGTACTTCCTCCGGATGCTGGTGGACAACTATTTTCACTATAAGCTGCTTTGACATCAGAATCATCGATTGTAACACTAATTTCCCCGGCTTCCTCAACATTTACATAGTATTTTCTTGTTGTTGAGCTAAACACACCATCTTTTACATTGCTACTATGAGTATATGTTGCAGTTGTGCTGTTTAGTGTTGCGGTTCCATCAACACTATCGCACTTATTTGAACCATATAGATTAAAACTATTAAATATCATAAAAATTATCAATAATTGCAACTTCATCATAATCTTATCCTTGGGCTTTTTCCCCGCAGAATTAGATGGGTCAGGGTTTGGCTTTCTGTTTTTTTATTTGTTTGGATTTGCATCTTACAAAACTCCTCATCCAACAGTTTTGTAAAAACTTTTAAGGGTGTATATAGTGGTAGTATTAAATGATCTCGCTACCCTATCACCCACCTAATTTAACAATTAATACATGTTATAACTATTATTATTAATCTTGACTTAAATAATTGGATAGCTTATCTATAATGGAGTAATTTTTATATATGGAACTATCCAGTATAATTTGCCCCATTGTCCCTTTGCCTTGATTAAATACCAAAGGTGCGAGAAAATTGATAGTGGAATTTTGTATGGGATTTTGCACAATCATGACACAATAAACAGCCACTCTGCTCTTTTTATCTATCTCAAGCAACTCTTGATAGTTTTTCGGAATCACAATATCATAATCCCTCAAAGCAAAAGGATTTACCAATGTAAAAGATATATTTTGATTTTCAATATCTTGAAGTTTTGCAAAAGTTTCATCTATCTCTTCAAATTCCATTTTTTTAATATTTTCAAAACCTAAAATCGGACTCTTTATTTCATAAATCATTTTATTTCCTATTCTCTTTTTTTATCATATCGACTGTTATGAGTTATTTTTAATAAATAAAAAGGTAAAATAACATTTAAGGATACATTGTATAAAAGACATCCTTAAGTTTTACTAATGGAGAAAAAATGAAATATATAGGTATTGGATTAATTTTTGCCATAATGATACTTACAAGCGGTTGCTCTACAAAGGAAAAAGGTGCAATCTATAACAAACCTGCAATTTTTTGGTACCAAGGAATTATGAAAAAGATAAGAGATGATGATTTGGAAAAAGCTGATGATTTTTATACATCTTTATCATCCGAACATGTTGAGTCGCCTCTGCTGAAAACAAGTATGCTTATCTTGGCTCAAGCTCACTCTAACAATGAAGAGTATTTGCTTGCAAACTTTTATTATGATGAATATATCAAGAGATATGGAGACAATGACAATATATCATATATAAAATTTTTAAAGATAAAAACAAATTTTGATGCTTTTGCATATCCAAAAAGAGATCAAATGCTTTTAAACAATACGATAAAAGATGCTTCTAAATATATTGAAAATTATCCCAATTCACGATATACACCATTGGTTCAAACTATGCTTACAAAGTTGTCTTTGGCACAAAAAAGTATGGATATAGGTATAATCTCTCTATATAAAAGAATGGATAAGCCAAAAGCAGCAAAAATATATGAAATAAAATTAAAAAACTCGTGGTATAAAAATATACCATACATCAAACCAGATACCGCATGGTATAGAGAAATTTTTGAATAAAAGGTACTAAATGCAATTAAGTGATTATAACAATTTTCCAGAGAACCTTCCTGTAATAGTTGAGGATGAACAATTTTTATATCCATTTATGATTTCTCCTATTTTTCTTAGTGATAAAGAGAATATAGAAGCAGTTAACATGGCTCTTGAAAATAATTCTCTGATACTAATTACATCGACAAAAGTAGGCAGAGAGGGAGAAAGAGCTTTTGAAAGCATTTATGATGTAGGAGTCATAGGCTCTATTATGAGAAAAGTATTGCTTCCTGACGGTCGTATCAAAATACTTTTTCAAGGTATGGCAAAAGGTAAAATAACTAAAAAAGTTTCTGATAATCCACTTATAGCAACTGTTTCACTAATAGAACCTACAGATATGGATATCGTAAAAAAAGAAGCTATATTGTCTGTATTAATGGAAAAATTAAAAGTCCTTTCCTCAATCAGTCCCTATTTGCCACCTGATTTTTTAAGAACTATTGAAGAAAATAGTGATATAGATAGGATAGCCGATCTTATATCCAGCACCATAAAACTAAAAAAAGAACAAGCTTATAAACTTTTTACTCAGTTTGATACCGAACAAAGACTTATGCAACTTATCGACTATCTTATTGAAGAGATAGAAGCCAGTAAACTCCAAAAAGAGATAAAGTCAAAGGCACACTCAAGGATAGATAAAGTCAATAAAGAGTATTTTCTCAAAGAACAGTTAAAGCAGATACAAAAAGAGCTTGGTGCAGATACCCAAAGAGACGAAGAGATAGAAGAGTATAGAAAAAAACTTGAACTCAAAAAAGCCCATATGCAAGAAGATGCTTACAAAGAGATAAAAAAACAGATAGACAGACTCTCAAGAATGCATCCAGATTCTGCTGATGCCAATGTTATACAAGGCTATCTTGACTGGGTTTTAGAGATACCATTTGGAGTATATTCAAAGAAAAAACTTGATATAAAAGCAGTAAGAAAGCAACTTGATACCGATCACTACTCCCTTGATAAACCAAAAGATAGAGTAGAAGAATACTTTGCAGTAAAAGAACTTTTAGAACTAAGAGGTATAAAAGATCAAGAAAATAAAGGAGCTATCATATGCTTTGCAGGACCTCCGGGAGTCGGTAAAACATCTTTGGCAAATTCCATAGCAACAGCACTCAAAAGAGACCTCATAAGGATAGCTCTTGGCGGACTTGAAGATGTAAATGAACTTAGAGGACATAGGCGAACATATATAGGAGCAATGCCCGGAAGGATAATTCAAGGTCTTATAGAAGCAAAACAGATGGATCCCGTTGTTGTACTTGATGAGATAGATAAAGTTTCAAGAAGTCATAGAGGTGATCCCACAAGTGTTCTTTTGGAGATATTGGATCCGGAACAAAATAACAAATTTAGAGATTACTATCTAAACTTCAATATAGACTTAAGCAGAGTTATTTTCATAGCCACGGCAA
>JAMOOV010000005.1 GCA_027065125.1 Campylobacterales bacterium
ACTAAGAAGCATGGGAGAGATAACAAGTGCATTGGAGCAGATAGAAAAAGCAGCAGAATTATCAAGCGAGGATGCTTTAAAAAATAATGAAATTGGTAAAAAAGCACTAGAAGTTGTAGATGAGTCTAACCGCTACATGGAGGATATTTTATCTAATGTAGAAGATATTTCAAAAAAGATATCATCTATAAGCTCTTTGTTAGAAGATTTATCAAATAAAACAAAAAACGGTGTAGAACTTGGAAAAGTAACTACTGAAGAGATGAACAAAGTAGAAAAAAATGTAAAAAGTGTTGCAAAAATCCTAAGAATTATAGAAAACACTATCATTCAAACTACAATGTTAGCAGTCAGTGGGAACATAGAAGCAGCAAGAGCTGGAGATTTTGGTAAAGGGTTTGCTGTTGTAAGCGGAGATATCAGAAATTTGGCACAAGAAGCAGGTTCTAATCTTGAAAAGATAAATGAGATAATCGAAACACTTGATATCGAAACAACTTATATCTCAAGAGAGTGGAGTCAATCTGTAAATTCACAGGAAAAAGAGCAAATTCAAGTAGCAACTCTCTCTTGTGAGTTAAAAGTACTTGTTGAAAATTTAGAAGATGTTGTTTCTACACTCTCAGAGATGAAAAAATCAAATGAAGAAAATGTTGTTGCATTAAATCAAGTGCTTCAAGGAAGTGAGCAAATCCAAGAAGCTGCGACTTTAGCTAAAAACAATGCAGGAGAGAGTAAAACTGCTGCAAATCTTATCCAAAATACAATATCAGAAATGGGTAACTTAGTAGAAGAGCTTGCTGTTTTAGCTGATGAACTTCAGTAAGGTAAAATTATGAAAAAGATAGATACTATCCTTCAAATAAGACTAGGAGATGAGTTTTTTGGGATAGATAGTGACAATAGCAACCAGATACTAAGAGTTCCTGTTATAACTTCCATTCCGTTGGCTAATCAATGGCTAAAGGGAATCATTGTTTTAAATGGGAAAATTGTTCCTGTGCTTGATCTGAAAGATATCTTGGGTATTGGTTCTGTTGATGTCTCAAAGCAAGAGAGCAGAGTTATAACTATCAATTTCGATGGAGATGAAATAGCGATTTTAGTAGATGAGGTTATAGATGCTTTTGCTTTTAAAGATAGTAATTTTGAAGAGATGATTTCTGAAGATAGCTTTATAGTAGGATTTTATAAGCAAAATGATTTTTTAATTCAACTTATTGAGCCACAAAATGTTATCAACAGTGAAATGATAGAGAATTTTAGTCCAATTGAAGTAGAAAGACTTTCTGATAAAGAAAAAGATGCTGAAAATAGAGCTGATGCTGATACAAAAAGATATCTCTTCTTTAAATCAAAAAATGAGTATTTTGCTGTAGATATTGAGTTAGTTGCTGAGCTTATATTTGTCCCAAATGAGATAACTCCGATAGTAGGAGGAGATAGTTCAAACCTTGGTGCGATTACTTTAAGAGAAGAGGTAATTGATGTATTTGATTTTAATCTTCTTTTTGGATTTGATAGTGTAGATTTGAAGAATGACAAATCCAGAATTTTAATTTTAAAAGATGAAGATAAAAAAATCGCACTTTGTGTTGAGTATGTTGAGGAGATTAAAGATATTTTAGTAAATGACATAGAGTCTTTAAACAATTCAATTGGCGAAGAAAAAATTGAGTCACTATACAAAGACAGTAAAAATATAGTATCAATAGTCAGTAACTTGTATCTTAGAAATCTGATTGATAAATTTTGTGTTACTACTACAAAAGATGAAGAGGTGCAAAAAAGAGAGAAAGGAAGTGAAAACATGAGAGAGTTGGTAGTTTTTGCTATAGATAAAGAGGAATTTGCTTTTGATATAGAGGGTGTTCAAGAGATTATAACTTACCAAGAAGTAACTCCACTTCCTGATAGTGATGAGTATATAGAAGGAGTTATAAATCTAAGAGGAGCAATCATACCAGTTGTAAATCTTCCTAAAAAACTAGATTTTGATTCAAAAATTGAAGATAAAAGTAAGATTGTTGTATGTATGATTGAAGAAGAAAAAGTTGGTTTTTTAGTTGATGATGTTAATGATATTATGTTTATAGAGGATAAATTTGTTGCTCTTTCAAAAAAGTTAGATTCACTTGTCAAATCAACAATTTCTTTAGAAGATGGAAAAAGAGTAATTTTAGAGTTAAGATTAGGTAAAATAATCTCTGTTGAAGATTTGTTGAGTTTAAAGGAGCAATAATGGCAAAAGCTATCTTGGTTGTTGATGATAGTGCACTTATAAGAAAGCAACTTGGTTCGTTGTTTGATAGAAACGGATATGATGTAGGCTTTGCAAAAAATGGGCTAGAAGCTGTTGATTTTGTGAAAGAAGTTGATTTTGATGTTATAACAATGGATATAAATATGCCTATTATGGATGGGCTAGAAGCCGTTAAAGAGATAATGAAAATCAAACCTACTCCTATAGTTATGGTGAGTTCATTGACTCAAGATGAAGCTGATATTACTTTTGAAGCACTTGACTTGGGTGCTGTTGATTATGTGGCAAAACCTGGTACTATCACATTGGATTTGAAAAATCAAGAAGATGATATTCTTGCCAAAGTTGCGATGGCTAGTAGCATCTCAAAATCAAGGCTTCATATAAAAAGACATGCTCATAAAAGAGCAAAAAATATACTTGCTTCAAAAGAGGAGTTAAAAAAACTACCTAAAAAAGTCGAAAAGTTAGTGCTTGTAGGTGCTTCAACAGGAGGTCCTGGCTTGATTGAAACTATTTTAACTTCTCTGCCTGCTGATTATCCTTACCCTGTTTGTGTTGTTCAACATATGCCAGAAAACTTTACAGGAGTTTTTGCAAAAAGACTCAATAAAAATTCTGTAATCGAAGTAAAAGAGGCAAAAGCTGGTGATATTATAAAGCCAGGGATGGCAATCATCGCAAAGGGAGGTTGGCACCTTCATTTTGCTAAAAAATTAACTGGTGAATTGTTTGTCAAATTGGTTCCCAATACAATGCAACACTTTTTTTGTCCATCAGTAGATGAAATGTTTTTTTCAGCTGCAAAGATATTTAATCCTAAAAGTATTTTAGCAGTTGAATTGACAGGGATTGGAGATGACGGAGCTGACGGAATGGTTGAGCTTAGAAAAAGAGGAGCTTACACCGTAGGTGAATCGCCTGAAACTGCTGTTGTTTATGGCATGCCAAAGATGGCTTACGAAAGGGGTGGAGTTGAAAAGCAGCTTCCATTTCCAAAGATAGTAGATGAAATTTTAATATATGGGAGAAACTGATGGCTTTTAAAAAAAGTAATTTTAAAGAGGAAGATATAAGAAAATTTGATACTTTTTTGGAGGCACAAAAAGTATTTGAAGATTCAAATGCCAATGCCAATGAAAAACTGGAGGCAATCAGATATATAACTGAGCATAAAGAGATATATTATGTTTTAGAGATGCTTTCAAAACTTTTCAAAGAAAATAGAACCGAAGATAACAAATACATAGATGCGGCATTTTTTTCTTTTAAAGTAAAGCCAAAAAGAGATAAAGATTTTGAAGCAATGTTTAAAATGTTAAAAAGTGATAATGCATATCTTAGAAATGCAGTTATATCCTTTTTGCAAGATTATGGACAAGAAGCAAAAGAATTTGTAAAAAAACTTATGGAAAATGAAGACAAAGATATAAGAATTTTTGCTATAAATATTCTAGGTGATGTAAGATATGAAGACAGTATAAACATGCTAAGGCACTTCATAGTAAAAGAAGAGGATATAAATGCTCTTATGACAGCGGTTGATTATCTAGGAGAGATCGGAAATAAAGATGATATACCTCTTATGGAAGCAATAAAAAAAGAAAGAAGTGATGAATATGTCAGCTTTGGGATAGATATGGCAATCAAGAGAATAAAAGGTGGTATATAATGATAAATGAAGCAGATTATAAAAAACTAGCAGATGTTGTATATAGAAGAACAGGGATTAGTTTGGATTTGAAAAGATATCATATACTTAAACCAAAGCTTGAAAAAATAATGGATAAAAATGGGTATAAAAATTTTAGATCTTTTTTTCATGATTATAGATTTGATAAAAACAAATCTTTAAAACAAGAATTACTAAATACTATTACCATAAATGAGACATATTTTTTCAGAGAAAAGTATCAGTTTGAAAGTTTAGTAAAAGATATTCTTTATAAGATAGATGCTATTAGACCAGAAGGTGAAACACTTAGGATACTCTGTAGCCCAAGTTCAACAGGAGAGGAACCATACTCTATAGCGTTGAGTTTACTAGAAGAGGATGGAATCATAAACAAAAGAGATATTGAGCTTGTTGGTATAGATATAGATTCAAATGTTATAGAAAAAGCAAAAAATGGACTGTTCTCAAAAAGAAGTATTCAGTATATTTCAAAGCCTACCCTTGATGAATATTTTGAAAAAAAAGGTATGGAGTATCAAATAGTTGATTTTTTAAGAGATGCTGTTGAGTTTAAAGTTGTAAATGTTATGGATAAATATGCCATGCAAAGGTTAGGTAAATTTGATGTGATTTTTTCTAGAAATATGCTTATCTATTTTGATGATGAAAGTAGAAAAAAAGTTGCCATGACTTTTTATGAAATGCTAAAGCCTCAAGGAGTAGTATTTTTAGGACACGCAGAAAGCATGAGTAGAATTGCTTCGGTTTTCAAAACAGCAAAAAGTGGAGATAGTATTTACTACATAAAGGATTAAAAGATGAGAATTGAAGATGATACTTTGTATATAGACGAAGAGATAACAGATGAAAGAGTTGAAGAGTTTGTAGTTTCGATTTCTCAAGAAGATATAAAGAGTATAGAGGTAAATTGTAACAATTTGGGTGCAAGTATTATTCAGGCTT
>JAMOOV010000006.1 GCA_027065125.1 Campylobacterales bacterium
CTTTGCATATCAAAGAAAAAGATAAATTTCCACATAAAAGACAATACATCACTTTTGGAAAATAAACAAGTGTTCATGCATTATAAGTAAAAAGTTATACTCTTTAGACTTATTAACCCAAAAACCGGTAGCCTTACAGTTATGTTGATGCTTTATGATATCCTCTTTGAGCAAAAATCCAACCTTTAAAAATCTCTGCATTACCGAAAAAGCCAATGGTTGATACATCTTGTTTCTTCTGGTATCCCCTATTAAAATGGCACAAAATTTATCTTTTTTAAGCACTCTATAAAGCTCTTTTGCAACTTTTTCTATCTCATCACAAAATTTATCAAGATTGTGAATATTTGATAAATCTTTATCTATCTTTTTATCGCTATATTTGATAATATCGGCATAGGGCGGATGAGTTAAGATAAAATCGATGCTTTCACTCTTCAAAAAAGATAAATCTCTGCAATCTTGCTGTTTGACTTCAATCTTAGGATTATATCTGTACTCAAATTCAAGTGCTTTTTTGGTAAGTGCTATGGCATTTGGATTTATATCAAAGGCTATAAGATTTCTATTTAAAAGTTTGCACTCAATAGCGGTTGTTCCTCCGCCAACCATAGGATCAAGTAAAAAATCCTCCTCTTTTGAATATCTTAAAATAAGATTTCTAACAACTTCAGGAGCCCAGTTACCACGATATTTAGAGTTATGTGTCGCCCAATTTCCTCTTCTTCTAAAAGACCATACGGTTGTGCACTCTTGCTCAAAATCTTTTGGTTCATAAGTTTTTATTTTAGACATAAGCGATCGCACAAGGTTTTTCAAATTCTATAGAATAGTCTATAAAGTCATTATTATCTAAAAAATTATAAAACTCAGTTTCATTTTGAAACTCTATAAATTTGATATTTTTCAACTCTTCAACCTCTATATCTTTATCAACTTTTGTAAAATACCAATCCCAATTTTTTCCGCACATTAAAAAATTTTCTTCCATCTTTTGACTTAAAAATTCGGTATCGGCGATAAAAAGTTTTTCATATATTTCCACTTCCATTTTTCGGCTCCAAAGTTACGGAAATTTTCAAATCCAAATAGTCCAAAATCTTTTTTAATGTTTTATTATTTAGATTTGAACTTCTAATGGCTTGATAAAAATGAGCCCTCCCGATACCTAAAGCTTTATAAACATCGCTTGGCTTCAGATCTCTTTTGATAAGCTCTATCTTTATATCTTTCTCTAACATAATAATAGCCTAATTTTTCTTATATGTAAATAAAATAATATACATTGTTATCTTAATCATTGACAAATTATCTTATATCTTGTACTTTTTTTCAATTTTATGCTATTGTAATTATTTTCATCCTCAAATACAAACTCCCATATATTGTAAATATCGTTTTCTTTTTCAAAAAATAAACATTTTACTTCTTTATTGGTATATTGCTTCCACTGTTTAAATGGATAAAATAACTGTCTGATAATAGTATTTGATGTGATAGAATTTTTAGCTTCAACAAGAACAACTTGTTTTGCTCCTTCGTATCCTGCATCAACTTCTGTCTGAACACTCTCTACCTCAATATTAAAATTATTTACTTTGAATGAAAACTTTGGAGTATATTTTCTACCTCTTATTGTCAAAACCAAACTATCGTCATTCAAAAATGTTCTAATTAAACTTGTTGCATATGCATAGTCTAAATGTTGCATTTCGGAATTGCCTACCAAAGAGGTATCTAAACAAAAATTCAATTTAGAGTAATAGTTTTTGATTTCGCTTGTAATTGGTGGTATATCAACATATCCTTCGCCCTTGATAATATAATAAACACCATTTTTTTTGGGTAATAAAAATAAATTATTATCTTTAAATATTTGAGGTCTATTTTCTCTGCTATCTTGTTTGCACAATAGTCTCACTTCTTTTTCAGAAGTGTTTTTAAAATACTTAGTCGCCTCTTTTATCTCTTTGCTTGTAATTATGTATGGATTTTTGTCAAAATTGTGTTCAGAAATTTTATATTTTTTAAAAATTGTCTCCCAAGATTTATTTGATGCCATATTTTTCCTTAATAATTTCTTACCAAAACTTCACTAATTTTTCCTCTGCCGTTACTTTTTGAATTGATAAATCTATTTGCATTGATAAAATTTATATCAAAATTTTTATACAAATCTTTTATAAACTTAGTATCCGAGTTGCTTAAAGCTACAAAACACCCTCTTTTGTCAAGTTCATAAAACACTTCAAAAAGCCTCTCTTGCTCTTTTTCTAAAAATTCAAATTCACTATAAGAGGTAAATTTTGATGTCGTATTCAAAGGATAATATGGCGGATCAAAATATATAAAGTCTCCTTTTTTTGCATATTTTAAAACCTCTGCAAAAT
This sequence comes from Campylobacterales bacterium, assembly GCA_027065125.1. Lineage (GTDB taxonomy): Bacteria > Campylobacterota > Campylobacteria > Campylobacterales > JALSKU01 > JALSKU01. Next base: position 2,391 of record JAMOOV010000006.1, read on the forward strand.
CGTAGTTTTCTATAGTACAGTTTTGCAAAGCACAATTTGCATTTTTTATGCTTTTTATATCTGCGATATTAGGATTTTTATAACTCCCTATAGGAGTATTGAAAAAACCTTTTTTGTTTACTCTGTAAAGTCCGTTAAAACAGGTTTTATTTAGATATATAAATCTCGCCGCTTTTATTATGCTATCCATCTCTTGGAAATTATCTAACTTATCCCAACTTCTTACTTCATAGTAAAACTCTTTTGAGTGTTTAGATTTAAACTCTTCTAATTTCTCTATCAACTCTTGGTGTCTATTTTTTACAACTTGATATGTGTTTATCAACTCTTTGTTTATATCAAATAAATATATCTCTTTGTCAGCCAAAGTTCCGTTTGAAAACATTTCAAAAAAGACAGCACCTCCTCCTACAAAAGGTTCAAAAAAATTATCGAAATTTTTCGGAAAAAGTGGCAATATTTGAGACAGTAGTCCTCTTTTACCGCCAACCCACTTTATAAAAGGTTGAAGTTTTTTTCGTTTTTCGATTCTCACTTAAGTCCTTTCATTATCATCTTTATGCTATCGTTTAGAAGAGTTTTTATCTCTTTTTCAAAATCCTTATCGTCAACTATTAAACCATTATAACTCTTTATCTGTTCGGAAATGTTTTTTGTTATGGTTTCATTTTTGGTATGTATGATCAATTTTAACCTAACATCTCCAAAAAGATTGGCTTTCGTGAGTTTGCTTTTATTGAAAGTTGCCAGTAGTTTTTTTATCTTTATATCCATCACCACTGAGGAGTCTTTTTTGGAATTGGTTATCTCAAAACCATTTGCATTGAGAGCTTTTTTAAGAGCATTTCTATACCACTTAATTAGATCGGTAGTACTTACAAAATATCCTAGATTGTCACCATTATCATTCGTTACGATAGCCAATATGCTCTTATCGGGTCTTTGGTCTAAAATCTTATCTATAAAAATCTTTTTATTTTGCTTTTTAAAACTTACAAAATTTACCTTATAAGGTGCTATCTGTAATATTGTATTTTTATATGAACATCCTGATATGAACAAAAATAAAAAAGAGATAATAAGCAGAGATAATTTTTTCATTTCGACCTCCTTAGTCGATCTTCAGCACACTCAAAAATGCCTCTTGAGGGAGTTGAACTTTTCCTATAGCTTTCATCCTTTTTTTACCAGCTTTTTGCTTTTCAAGCAGTTTTCTTTTTCTTGTTATGTCACCTCCATAACACTTTGCGGTAACATTTTTTCCCATAGATTTTACAGTTTCTCTTGCTATGATTTTATTGCCTATACTTGCTTGGATGGCAACTTCAAAAAGTTGTCTGGGAACTAACTCTTTCATAGTTTTTACAAGCTCTCTTCCTTTTGTCATGGCTTTATCTCTCGGTACGATAATAGAAAGAGCATCCACTACTTCTCCTGCCACTCTGACATCAAGCTGAACAAGATCGCCCTCTCTGTATCCGATAGGCTCATAATCAAAACTTGCATACCCTTTTGTACTTGATTTTAATTTGTCATAAAAGTCCATAACTATCTCATTCATCGGCAAAAGATACTCCAAAAGCACCCTGTCGGTAGTTATATAGTCCATATGTTGTTGAATTCCTCTTTTATTGTTTAAAAGAGTAATTATATTGCCAAGAAACTCATTTGGAGTTATGATGGTGGCTTTTACATACGGCTCATATATCTTTTCAATCTTGTTTACAGGAGGAAGTTCGCTTGGATTTTGTATCTCGATGATTTCTCCGTCTGTTTTTTCAATTCTATATATAACGGTAGGAGCCGTAGCTATAAGGTCTATCTTAAACTCTCTCTCAAGTCTTTCTTTGACAACCTCCATATGCAAAAGTCCCAAAAATCCCACTCTAAAACCAAATCCAAGAGCTGTTGAAGTTTCCGGCTCATAAGATATACTTGAGTCGTTTAGCTTTAACTTATCAAGTGCATCCCTTAAATCTTCAAATTTATCGGTCTCGATAGGATAGATACCTGCAAAAACAAACGGCTTTGCCTCTTGAAATCCTTGTATAGCCTCTTTTGTAGGATTTTTCGCATCGGTTATAGTATCTCCGACTTTTAGATCTCCGACATTTTTAAGACCTAGTATCACTATGCCTATCTCACCTGTTTTTATGGCTTGAGTCTCTTGTTGTTTTAAAGGATGTGGATACTTTAGAGATAAAACTTCATGCTTTTTGCCCGTATTCATCACAAGTATCTCTCCGCCTTTTTTTATCTCTCCGTCAAATACACGAACAAGAGCCAAAGCCCCAAGATAGTTATCAAACCAACTATCATATATCAAAGCCTTGAGAGGTTTTTTAGGATCTCCGTTAGGGGATGATATCTTTTCAACTATAGCATGCAACAACTCTTTTATGCCGATACCACTTTTTGCACTTACTTCCAAAGCCTCATCACACTCAAGTCCTATAGTATGCTCTATCTCATCTTTTACTCTTTTAGGATCTGCAGCTGGCAAGTCTATCTTGTTGATAACCGGTATGATTTCAAGATTATGTTCAAGTGCTACATATACATTGGCTATCGTTTGTGCCTCCACTCCCTGAGAAGCATCTACTACAAGCAAAGCCCCCTCGCAAGAGCCAAGAGATCTACTAACTTCATAAGAAAAATCAACATGCCCCGGAGTATCTATAAGGTTGAGTATATACTTTTTTCCATTCTCTTCATAATTCAACCTAACAGACTGAGCCTTTATGGTGATACCTCTTTCCTTTTCTATATCCATAGTATCCATAACTTGGCTACTCATCTCTCTATCACTAATAGCTCCACATTCGCTTATGAGTCTATCGGCTAAAGTGCTTTTTCCATGATCAATGTGGGCTATAATTGAGAAATTTCTTATGTTTTCTTGCATTATACAAATAGTCCGTTTACACTTTCATTATGATAAACTCTTCTTATAACCTCTGAAAAGAGAGGTGCCACACTAAGAACGGTTATCTTTTCACTCTCCTCTTTTAAAGGAATAGTGTCTGATACTATAAGTTCATCAAGATTGCTTGAGTTTATTCTCTCGTATGCAGGACCGCTTAAAACCGGATGAGTACAACATGCCATAACACTTGTAGCTCCTTTTTCTTTAAGAACTGATGCGGCTTTAGTAATAGTTCCTGCCGTATCTATCATGTCATCTACAAGTATTACATCTTTTCCCTCGACATCACCTATGATATTCATCACTTCGCAAACATTGGCTTTTTCTCTTCTTTTATCAACTATTACCATATCAACTCCAAGCCTCTTTGCAAAAGCTCTTGCTCTTGCCACTCCTCCGATATCAGGACTTGCAATGATAGGATTTTTAAGATTTTTTCTTTTTACATAATCCAAAAAGACAACATTGCCATATAGGTTGTCAACAGGTATATCAAAAAATCCTTGAATTTGTCCGGCATGTAAATCTACAGTAACAACTCGATCTATACCTGCCGTTTGCAAAAGGTTTGCAACAAGCTTAGCAGTTATAGGAACCCTTGGGGCCGCCTTTCTATCTTGTCTTGCATATCCAAAATATGGCATAATCGCCGTAATAGAATTAGCGGAACTTCTTTTTAAAGCATCACTCATGATAAGCAACTCCATCAAAGAGTCATTTGCCGGAGAACAAGTAGGCTGTATTACAAATACATCTTTTCCTCTAACACTTTCACTTATCTGAACTCCGATTTCTCCATCACTAAATCTTCTGATAGAAGCATCGGAAAGTGGCAAAGTTAAGTACTTGGCAACTTTTTTAGCAAACTCCTCATTGGCAGTACCCGAAAAGACTTTATATCCTCGCATTTTATTTTTCCTTAATGATTAAATATTGTATATTATATAAAAATACCGCTTAAAGCCAAATTTTTTAAAATAAAAGAGATGTAAAGATAGGATTGCGGTCGATAAAAACGACCGCAGTTTTATGGCTTCATAAGAAATTTAAACTTTTTTTCCATAGCGATAGCTTCATCTCTGCCGTAAACTATGATATCTCTGTCAACTTCTATCTTTTCCGGAGCTATTTTGTCGGGATAGTCAACAAAATTCAAGATATGCTTTATCGTATTTATCCTCGCTTTTTTCTTATTGTCACTTTTTACTACCGTCCATGGGGCTTCTTTAGTATGAGTCGAGCTTAACATCATAAATTTTGCCAAAGTGTACTCATCCCACAATCTTTGAGACTCTTTATCAACCGGTGAAAGTTTATACTGTTTTAGAGGATCGGTTTCTCTAGCCTTAAATCTCCTTGCCTGCTCCTCTTTAGATACCGAGAAATAAAACTTAAATATTTGGATACCCTCTTCAACTATCATTTTTTCAAATTCCGGAGCATCTTTTAAAAATTTGTGGTGCTGCCTTTCTGTACAAAATCCCATAACAGGCTCCACCATAGCTCTATTGTACCAGCTTCTATCAAAAAGCACAATCTCTCCGGCACTTGGCAAATGCTCGGCATATCTTTGAAAATACCATTGTGTTCTCTCTTTTTCATCAGGCTTTTCAAGTGCAACAACTCTTGCACCCCTTGGATTTAGATGCTCAGTAATTCTTTTTATCGTTCCGCCTTTTCCGGCAGCATCTCTACCCTCAAATATCATAAGTATTTTAAGACCCTTGTCCTTAACATGATTTTGGAACTTTAAAAGTTCTATTTGTAATGTCCTAAGCTCTTTTTCATACTCCAAAGTCTCTTTTTTTACCCATATTTGAACCTTTCCGGGCTTATTTTTTTTCTTTTTGGAACTCTCGTTTTTAATCTCTTGATTTTGAACCTTTTTCTCTTCTTTCTTCTTGTCCATGTCTATCCTTTTAATCTATAAATTTACCCACTTTTGCTCTTTGGGTTTCCATAATCTCTATCTCTCTTGCACCTGAAACCACCACATCATGATCTAATGTATAGTCAAGACTCTCATCCCTTCCGGTATAGTTAACAGAGTTCAAAATAACTTTCATAGCTTCCATCCTTGCTTTGTGTTTATTATTTGACCTTATCACTGTCCACGGAGCATTGTATGAATTGGTTTGTTTTAGCATATTGTATTTTGTATTTGTAAAATCATCCCATTTTTCTTGAGCCTGAAGATCTATCTCGCTTAATTTCCACTGTCTTAGAGGATCAGTTTTTCTTCTCTCAAACCTTTTTGCCTGCTCTTCTTTTGTAACACTAAAATACAATTTTATAAGTATAGTGCCTTGCCTGACAAGATCCTTTTCAAAACCCTTAACACCTTTCATAAAATCATCATACTCTTTTTTAGTGCAAAAATTAAATACCGATTCGACCATAGCCCTATTGTACCAGCTTCTATCAAATAGCACGATCTCTCCGGCTACCGGAAAGTGCTGTACATATTTTTGATAGTACCATTGAGTTCTTTGCTCCTCGGTAGGTTTACCAAGAGCCACAACACGGTAGTGTTTCTCATCCATATATCTTGTTACTCTTCTTATGGTTCCACCTTTTCCTGCGGCATCTCTTCCTTCAAAAAGTATAATCATCTTTTTTTTACTCTCTTCAAGATATTTTTGAAGTTTTATTAATTCCGCTTGATAAGGCTTAAGTTCCGCTTCTTCTTTTCTCTTTCTAACCGCTTTTTTTTCGAATTTTTTCTCTTCTTTTGATTTTTTATATGTATTTATCAACTTTTCCAAGGGTATATCTTGCCCGTCAATATTTATACTCTTCTCTTCTAATACTTCATCCATAATAGACCTCCCTTTGTTTGATAGTATAAACATGTTATCTAAAAGTTACTAAAATATAAATAAATTATTAATTAATAAAGATAATATATATAGCTAACTTATCTTTTATCCTTTCCAAATTCAACTATCTTTCCATGAAATCTGGCATATATTTCATTGAGACTTTTTTTCTCTTTATATACTTCATAAATCTTATCTAAATTTGACAAAATCCCATGCTCCATCCACTCTCTAAGCTCATCATATTCCTCAAATTCATAATCGAATTTTTTAAGAAGTTTTGCAGTATATGCATCAACAACAAAAACTTCTCTTTCGCATCCATAGCATAGTATGCTATCGCTACTCTCTTTGCCAAGTCCTTTTTGGGAAAGTAGCCACTCTCTGCTAACACTCTGTTTAAAGTTTTCAAAATTTCCAAAATCTTTTATAATATTTTTAGATAGCAGTTTCAGTCTCTTCGCCTTGGTATTATAAAATCCGCTCGGTTTTATAAGTTTAGACAACTCCTTATCATCAACCATGCTCAATGCTTCTAAAGATAACAAGTTGGCATCTTTTAAGTTTTTTAGAGCCTTTTCAACTTTATCCCACCTTGTCTGCTGAGTTAAAATAGCTCCAACCACCACTTCAAAAGTTCTACTATTGGGCCACCAAAGCCTATCTCTTAACTCTTTTAAATAACCCAAATCTTTTAAATACTTGAAAATTTCAAAACTATCTCTCATTCTACCATCGCCTTTAATTTGTCTATATTGTCTCTATCATCGTAAATTTTAAGCTTGTAACCATCTTTGCATTTCCCATTTTTTAATTCAACGATAATAAGTTGAAGTATTTTTTTACATCTTTTAGATATATCAAAAGATGCAGGTAATCCTGTCAAAAATCTTTTTATAGGAGCTTTTTCATCCATGCCAATAATACCATCTCTACATCCGCTAAGACCCACATCACTAACATAAAAAGTACCTCCATCTATCATCAAATCATCAGTTCCTATGTGAGTATGAGTGCCACATATCACACTTACTTCATTTTTAAAAAGCAAAAACATAGCTCTTTTTTCACTGGTAGCCTCAGCATGAAAATCTATAAATATATTTTCAATCCCCTCCTCTTTAATCTTTCTTATCTCCTCTTTTGCTCTCAAAAATACATTATCCACAAAGGGCATAGTAAAATGTCCCATTAAGTTTATTACTGCAATTTTTTTATTTTTTATCTCAAAAACCTTCACACCTTTCCCCGGAGTTCCTTTGGGATAATTAAGCGGTCTAACAATAGGCAGAGAATCCAAAAGAGGAATAATATCTTTTTTATCCCATATATGATTGCCTCCGGTTATGCAATCTACCCCATAACTCAAAAGTTCATCGGCATTTTTAGCACTCAGTCCAAAGCCATGGCTTGCATTTTCACCATTTGCGATAACAAAGTCTATACCCCTATCCTCTTTTATCTTTTTTAAATGCTCTTTTATCATATCTCTGCCGGGCTTTCCAACAATATCTCCTATAAAAACTATCCTCACTTAAGCTCCTTTAAAACTGCCTCTACAATATCATCATCATCTTTGCTTCTTGATTTAAACTCTTTTTTTTCTCCGTTTTCAAAGACAAAAGATATATTTTGCTGATAGTTTGAGATTAAAATAATACCCTTTTTGATACCTCGTATTTTGATGCAAATTATATCCAAAAACTTTCTTGTAACCTCATCAATCTTGCCAAATCTATCTTCAAGCTCATCCTCTATCTCATACACTTCATTTAAGCTTTCACACTTTCCAAGTCTTCTATAAATTTCAAGTCTAAGTCTATCTTCGCTTATGTATTCACTATTTATATAAGCACTGATATTTAATTTTATATTTATCTCTCTTTTTTTGAACACTTTTTTATTTAGTAGCCTATTGATACTATCTTCTAACATTCTAAGATATTGGGTGTATCCTATATTTTTTATATGTCCGCTTTGAGCCTTACCTATAAGATTTCCTCCGCCTCTTATCTGAAGATCATGATAAGCCAATACCGAACCGCTACCGAGGAACGAATTACTCTCAAGTGCAATAAGTCTTTTTTTAGATATTTCACTTAATTTTTCCTTATCTTGCACCAAAAGATAACAATACCCCTCATTTCTACCTCTTCCAACTCTTCCTCTTAACTGATGAAGATCGGCTATACCGAACTTATCTGCATTTTCGACTATCATAGTATTTACATTCGGCAAGTGTATGCCCGACTCTACGATAGATGTTGAAAGTAGCACATCATATTCTTTGTTTGCAAACGATATCATCTCCTTTTCCATCTCAACAGCCGTTATCTTTGAGTGAAGAGACAGTATCTTCAAATCCGGCAAAAGCTCCTGCAAAAATCGCTTTCTTTGAGGAAGTGTTGCAATTCTATTATGCACAAAAAATATTTGTCCACCTCTTCTTATCTCTCTCAAAATAACTTCTTTGATAATTGGCTTACCAAACTCTTTTACAAAAGTTCTCACTTCTTTCTTTTTAAGCGGAGGAGTAACAAGCTGAGAAAATTGTTTTATGGAAGATAGTGCCATATTGAGGCTTCTTGGAATTGGAGTTGCACTCATGGAAAGTATATGTACATCCTTTTTCAATTCTTTTAACTTCTCTTTCTGTTTTACTCCAAACTTATGTTCTTCATCAATAACCAAAAAAGCAAGATTTTTAAATTGTGCCGAAAAAAGAGCATGAGTACCTATAACGACTTTTGCTTCGCCGCTACTTATCTTTTGAAGAGTTTCTCTTTTTTCTTTTGCACTTACAAATCTATCAAGTCTATACACTTTGATACCAAACTTTTCAAATCTCTCTTGAAGTGTTTTGTGGTGCTGGTTTGACAAAAGAGTGGTAGGCACGACCATAGCGGCTTGATAACCATTCTTGACAGTGGCAAATATAGCATTCATAGCCACTTCTGTTTTCCCAAAACCAACATCTCCACTTAAAAGCCTGTCCATTATCTTGCCCGATTTAAAATCATCAAATATCTCTTTGATAGAGTTAAGTTGATCTTTAGTGTATTCAAACCCGGCACTCTTTTGAAATATTGAAATCTCCGGTAAATGACTATCTATAATCGTAGCACTCTCAAGCTCCCTCTGGGCAGCAAGTTCCACTATCTCTTTTGCTATCTCAAAAAGTTTCTCTTTAACTTTTTCCTTAAGCTTTGCAAAACTCCCTTTTCCCAATTTATCTACTACCGCCAAAGAACCGCTATCGCTTATATATCTATCTATTTTATCTATATTCTCAACCGGCAAAAGAAGTTTATCATCATTTTGATATGTTATTTTTATAAAATCCCTTGTAGCACCCAATACGGTAGCACTCTCAAGTCCATTAAAAATACCTATACCATAATCTTCATGAACAACATAATCCCCTACATTCAACTCGTCAAGAACAATTTTTGCAACTTTTACTCTTCTGTTTGATAATTTTTTATTTAAAGAGATTATAAGCTCTTCGTTGCTTGTTATATTTAAGATAAGCGGGGAGTACTGTAAAAATTTTTTATACTCTTCGCTTATATAAGAACTTTTAAAAATAGCTTCATTTTTACATAAAATAGTTATCTTTTTTTTGGAGTGAAATTCTAAAAATGAGTTTACATCAACAACTTCTATATCTTTATATTTTATGGGTTTTGCTATCTTCTTTAGATAAGGTGTTATATCTTTTATCTCAGGATTAAAACTTTTTATCTCTTCAAACTCTCTATCAATATCGCTGCATAAATATGCATCAAATATTTCATAATAATATTTACTGTATTCTCCAAGTACCCACAATCCAAGAGAATTGATATCTTTTACAAAGCTATCAGTTTGCAAATTGTTCAGTCTATTTTGTACTTGTTCATATTGTATTTCGTCAAAAGCAAAATTTGCTTCTATTATCTCAACCTTTTCCAACTCTTCTTTATGGCTTTTTTGAGTTTCGCATTCAAAGTATCTTATGCTCTCACACTCATTATCAAAAAGAGATATTCTGATGGGATTGTCATAATTGATGGGAAATATATCTATAATATCTCCCCTAAAAGATACCTCTCCCTTTTCTTGAACTATATCTACAAAGACATATCCCCATAACAAAAAAAGATTTTTCAAGTATCCTATATCAAGAGTATCGGCGAATGAAATTTCAAACTTTTTAAAAAGTTCTTTTGAGGGCAGAGGATGTAAAATCGTATTAAAAGGAGATATAATAACTTTTTTATCACTATTGTCAAAAAAATATCCGCTCATTGACGATATAAATTCGCCAAATTCACTTTTATATGCTCTTAAATCTTCTGCAAATTTGGCTCTGATATCTGGAAGAGGATAGACCTTATAACCAAAATACTCACATACATTTTGAACTTCAAAAGATTCTTTATCATCTCTAACAACAAAAAGAGGTTTTTTAGATAATGAACCGCTTTTTAAAAATTCATATATTTTTGCTTGCACTATTTTTACTTATGTCCTCATTATTACTTTTTTTGATATGACTCTCTCCTTCAAAAATAGAACTTGATTCTATCATTAAATCTTTAGTAGTAATTTTTCCAAAAATTTTTCCATCTTTTAATAACTCGATACTATCACACTCTGCAATTCCCTCAAAAGTACCACTAACTATTAATTTTTGAGAAACTAACTCTCCTTTCATTTGTCCCTTTGCACCAATACTAACAATACTTGTAGAGTTTATTTTGCCGGACACCTTTCCGTCAATATGCAATTTACAAGCAATATTAAGCTCACCTTCTATTTTTGTTCCTGCTGCAATGATAGTAGTATTTGACTCTGTACTGCCTTTATCAAAAATTGCCATTTTATATTCCTCTCTTTTTTAAATATATAATCAAAATTATCCTTATTCCATTTAACAAAATAGTATGGGTTTAGAAACCTTTGTAAATACATAACACCATAATGCAAATGAGCTCCCGTGGACAATCCGGTACTACCCACATATCCTATCAACTCACCTTTTTTTACAAATTCTCCATTTTTAACAACTCTTTTGCTTAAATGCCCATATAAAGTTTTAAAACCAAAATTATGATCAAGTATTATTAGATTGCCATATCCGCTTCTTTTATGATAGCCCGAAAACTCCACAAGACCGTCTGCCGGAGCATAAATTTTTGCACCCTTCTTTGCCCTAAGATCAAGTCCGGGATGAAACTCTTTTTTCTTCAATACAGGATGTTTTCTCCAACCAAAGCTACTGGATACTCCTTTAAAAACAACCGGAGATCCATTTGGAATATTTTTTAAAAATTCTTGCCTTTGAATGGAAGTAACTTTTAAAGTATCTATCCTATTGTCCACACTTTCATTTGAGTCACTATTGATACCCATTGTATTTTCTAAATCTGAAATTTTATCATTTATTTTTTCTAATTCATCACCCTTAATTTTTATCTCATTTTGCATTTTTTTAATTTTTTCAGATAATGCCATATTTTTATACAAAAGTGTTTTAGACTGTTTCTTGTAAACAGTTTTTCTTTGTTCTATATCTTTTAATTCTCCCAACAATATCTTGATCCAAATAACTCCAAGTGCAACCACCAAGACTACTGCTATAAAAAAATAGAAAAAAACTTTTTTGATAATTTGCTTTACAGTATAGTGTTTAGAACCGTTTACATCAGAAATAATAATGGTAAATTTATCTCTCAAGCATATATCCTTTTAAAAACTCTTCAACTACGGAAAAAGAACCGAAAACCAAATAATTCTCTTTTTCATCAATATTTTTAAAAAATTTATTTTCTATATCCAAATCATTTAAAACATTTTGCAAAATATTTTCCTCTTCAGCTCGTGGAGAATTTATTTTTAAAATCTCTACTCTCTTGATGATTGGTTTTAGAATTTGTAAAATCATTTTGTACTTTTTGTCTTTATAACTATTATATATCAAAATAATTTTTTTATCTTTAAACATTTCTTTTATTTTTTTTGCTGCTAAAGTATTATGCCCTACATCTACGATAATATTGTCTTTTATTTTTTGAAATCTACCAAATAATTCAATATCTTCAAAATATTCATATTTTAATTTAATATTCAAAAATTTTATAGCTGATATCGATAATAGCAAATTATCTTTTAAAAAATTAGGCCAACCTTTTTTTTCAGATAACTTTTTAGCTTCTATTTTATCATATTCATCTATAAAATCAGTATATTTTTTTATCAAAATACCATTTTCTTCTTGTAGTATTTTGGCTACTTGGTAAACTATATCATTTATTTGAACACCGAGTATAGCTACATTTGTAATACTTCTTAACTTTGTATATGCAATCTCTTCGATGCTATTTCCTAAAAAATCTTGATGATCAATATCTATAGTTGTTACTAAAGATACTATTTTATCAAATACATTTGTAGCATCAAACTCTCCGCCCATACCTGCTTCCATGATGGCATAATCACACTCTTGAAATAAATATATCGCCATAAGGGTAGTATATTCAAAATAAGAAAGTGCCTCAATATCATCTTTATCCAATATTTTTAAAAGAAATTCATGAGCCTCTTGCAGCTTACACTCTTTGCTATCTTTACCATTGAGCCAAATTCTCTCATTAAATGCAAGTATATGTGGAGAACTATAGTGTCCAACTTGATAACCGGATTTTAAAAGATACCAAGATAGAAATCTTCCGGTTGTTCCTTTACCATTCGTTCCAACTATATGTATAATTTTGGGCAAAGAAAAATTCGATTTAATTTTTTGCCAAATTTTTGGCATTCTATCATAGTCTATTTTCTTATAAAACAGAGGTTTTTTTTCTAAAAAAATAGAGTATTTACTCATCGAGAAGGACAAACCCTGTTTCTACCGCTTTTTTTTGCTTTATAAAGCATTTCATCAGCTTTTTTTATGGTTTCTTGCTGATTTTTACACGATTTTCTTTCGCTAACACCGATACTTACCTTAACATCAATTCTTTCATTTTTATAAATAAATTTAAAATTTGCAATAATATCTTTAATTTTATTGGCAAATGCAATAGCACTTTTAAGATCGATATTGGGTAATATTATCAAAAACTCTTCTCCTCCATATCTTCCAACAAAATCTACATCTCTTGTAAATCTTTTAAGTACTTTTCCAAGAGCAGACAAAACAATATCCCCAGCATCATGCCCATAAGTATCATTGATATTTTTAAAATGGTCTATATCTATAAAACACAAAGAGTAATCTATCTTATATCTCCTATATGCTTCTTCAACTTTTTTTATTTCAGCTTCAAGAGCTCTTTTTGTAGCAAGTTTAGTAAGAAAATCCTCTTTACTCTCTTTTTTAGCAATAGATAATGCATGCTCTAACTTTTCATTTCTAAGTTTAAGCTTTTTGATAACTTCTTGATTTTCCTTCATTTTTTCATTTAAAGTTCTAGTTTCATACTCCAAAGAGTCCGCTATACCTATTAACTTCTTTTGTACAACTTCAAAAGTATCCGCTTTAAAGTCAATACTTTTTAATTCGTCTCTAACTTTTATAACATTTTTATTACTATCACTACTTGTTCCGATAAGATTTAAAAGTCTTTTTTCAATTTCCAATAATATTTTATCAACTTCACTAAACTTCTTTTTTAACTCATTTTTATCAAGCTCAACCCTCTTTTTTATCATATTTTTAATATCTTCTTGGATAGACTCTGTTGCCAATATCTCCGGAGAGTTTCTAAGCTCATAACTAATAGCCGCCAAATCATCATCAATGCTTGATGCTATTGATGGGGAAAGAGTTGCGATGATAAGTGGAGCCAATTTTTGATATATCTCTTTTTCATTGTTATTATTAAGACATTTAACAAGTCCATTTACGAACTTTTCCAAATCACTCTTGTCGGTTATGCAATATCCGTCAACCTTGTTCAAAAAACTATCATCATAACTAGTTAGAAAATCAAACCATTTGTCTTTTAAATTCTCTATCGTTTTAATATCATTTTTCACTTTTAATTTTTCTATAGAGTAATTTGAAAGCTCTCTTGCTCTTTTATTGTGCAATACCGATATACTTTGCAACAATCTTTTAGTTAAAATATACAAAGCCTCCAATACTTCGCTACTATCTGATTTCATACTTCTTTGCAATCTCGAAGATAAAAATACAAATAACTCATCAATATTTTTAACATTAAAACTTTTTATCTCCTGTTTAAGTGTCTTATCAAGTTTTTCGATATACTTATCCAGCTTTCTGCAATCCTCTAAGATAAGCCCATTCTCTTTTGCTACCTTGCAAAAAATTTCTTGATAATTACTTGGAGTAAAAATCTTCTTCTCTTCATGGAGCCTTTTTATGGAATCTTTTATGATATCATTTATCTTAGTTGCCATTTTTACCACCTTTTATCATACCTTTTATAGCTATTTTGGATATAAATTCCGATATAGCTTTATATGAGGCAAATTTTATAGCTTCAAATCTTTTAGTATCAGAAATAACACTATTCGCCTCTATAGGAAAGTCATAAGTTCCCATAACATCAAAACTATCTCTTTTGCCGAATTTATCTATATATGTAATCTTTAAAGACACTTTTGCTTTATAGGATACCACATATCCATCTTTATCATAAGCTATAGGCTCAAAACTCTTACTTTTGAATTTTACCAAAAATTCACTATTTGCATCAGCAACATTATTCGCTATTGATGATTTGAATTTTGTTACAATAGCTTCATTTATAGCATCTTTTATTAAGACCGAGTTTTCAGGGTCTTTAACATCAACATAAACTTTTGTATAAATTTTATCACCTATTATCTGTTTTGTATAGTATGAGGATGGCTTATACCCACATCCAAAAAATATCAAAATCGATACGATAAAAATAAAAAGTTTAAATACATTATATTTCATTTAACGACCAAATTAACCAACTTATTGGGAACATATATCTCTTTTATAATACTCTTATCCTCAAGCCATTTAGAAACCTTCTCTTTTGCACTTTTTAAGATGACTTCTTTATCCTCGCCAACATTAACCTCTATCTCATCTCTTTTTTTACCATTTACGGTTATAACAAGCTTTATACTATCTTCCTTGAAAACTTCCTCTTTTATCTTAATATTTCTAAAATTTTCTCTACCAAATAGATTGTCACTTATCTCCCAACAAACATGCGGAATAATAGGCTCCAAGATATTTGATATGATATAGTAACCTTCACTCCATACATCTGAATTTGATTGTGCATTTAAAGCATTTAAGGCTTCCATACAGGCGGCTATAAGAGTGTTGAAACCATACTCTTTCTCATAAGTTTGATACGATTTTTTAAGTGCCTCATATACTTTTTTTCTTGCAAATTTTTCCTCTTTTGTTAAGGATTTATGCTCTATCTCACAAAGAGTTTGCATCTTTTTAGCATTTTCGCTTCTTTCGGCAAATCTTTTTATAAATCTAAAAGCACCCTCTACTGCACTATCGTTCCACTCAAGCTCTTTTTGCGGAGGTGCGGCAAACAGTATAAAAAGTCTAGCCGTATCGGCTCCGTATTTTGCTATTATTTCATCAGGATCTACCGTATTGCCTTTTGATTTACTCATCTTGGCACCGTCTTTTAAAACCATTCCTTGAGTTAAAAGTCTCTCAAACGGCTCATCCACATCTATTTTTCCCAAATCTCTCAAAGCTTTTGTAAAAAACCTGGAATATAAAAGATGAAGAATAGCATGTTCTATACCGCCTACATACTGATCGACATTCATCCAATACTTTGCATCCTCTTTGTCTACTCCAACATCTTGCCACTTTTTAGGATTGGTTGCATATCTTAAAAAATACCAGCTTGATTGCACGAAAGTATCGAGAGTATCTGTCTCTCTTATAGCATCTTCGCCACAATTAGGACATTTGCAATATTTCCAAGTAGGATGACTCTCAAGAGGATTGCCCTCTCCGGTTATCGTAACATCTTCAGGCAGAGCGATAGGCAGATTTTCTATCTTTTCAGGCACCAATCCACACTTTTTACAATGCACAAAAGGTATAGGTGCACCCCAATACCTCTGTCTGCTAACTCCCCAATCTCTTAGTTTGTAATTGATCTCTTTTTTACCAAGAGAATTTTTCTCAAAATACTCTATGATTCTTTTTTTAGCCTCTTGGCTTTTGAGTCCGCTAAATTCTCCGCTATTTACCAATATACCGTATTCTGTAAAAGCACCATCAATCTTTTTATCATCCAAAGATTTTATCACATGTTTTATAGGGAGGTTATATTTTGTTGCAAATTCATAATCTCTCTCATCATGAGCAGGTACCGCCATAACCGCACCACCACCGTATCCGATAAGCACAAAATTCGCCACCCATACCGGAACTTTCTCTTTAGTTAGGGGGTGTATCACATCCACATCCAAACTCACACCCTCTTTTTCACTAATGGATCTCTCTTTTTCACTCATATTTTGCATCTTTTTTATAAGAGAGATCTTATCATCACTTAAAAGCTTATGCTCTATAAGATACTTTACTATCGGATGTTCCGGAGCTAAAGCGGAGTAACTTACTCCATATATCGTATCAGGTCTTGTTGTAAAGACTTCATATCCTTCAAATTTACCATCAAGCTTTTTCTTAGAGTCTTCGCTAAGCTCAAATTTAAAACTAAGCCCTTCGCTTCGTCCTATCCAATTCTCTTGCATCTTTAAAACTTGAGACGGCCATTTACCCTCCAGTTTTTTCAAATCATCAAGCAACTCTTGTGCATACTTTGTGATGGCTATATAGTATCCGGGCATCTCTTTTTGGACGACCTCGTTGCCACATCTCCAACAACATCCGTCCTCAACCTGTTCATTTGCTAAAACGGTGTGACAACTCTCACACCAATTTACACTGTTTGATCTTCTATACATCAAACCTTTTTTGTAAAATTCTATGATAAACTCTTGTTCAAATTTGGTATATATCTCATCACTTGTAGCAAATTCTCTTGTTTTGCTAAAAGATAGACCCAAGGAGTCTAACTCTTTTTTCATATAGTCTATATTTTCGTAAGTCCATTTTTTTGGATGAAGTTTGTGCTTTATCGCCGCATTTTCAGCAGGCATTCCAAAGCTATCCCAGCCTATAGGATGAAGTACATTAAAGCCCTCTTTTCTTGCATTTCTGGCAATCGCATCACCAATGGAGTAATTTCTAACATGCCCCATATGTATCCTTCCGCTTGGATAGGGAAACATACTGAGTATATATTTTTTTGGTTTTTCGAAACTATCTTCAGGCTCAAAAGAGTTGTTTTCACTCCAATACTGTTGCCACTTCTTTTCAATCTCTTTTGGATTGTATTGCATTAAAAAACTCCTTATTAAAACTCTTCTCTTGTTTTTGCAGCTTCCACTATCACAAGTGCCATAGAAAACAAGTTTGCCACAACCGCCCCTATGGCCATAGCCATAGCAGTAGTTTTATTGTTATAAATCTCAAATAATATAAAAGCCGGTATCAGGTGCAAATCAGCCACCAGAGAACTTGCAAACATCTCTGCTGAGAGTATATTTTTGACTCCTATTTTTAAAAGTGTAGAGACTACATTGATACTTGCCGCTACAAATAAAGAGGTAGCATTATCTTCATATAAAAAACCGGCAGTCGTGGTCAAACTCATCAAAGCAAAAAATATATAACTAACTTTACCCCAATTCAAAATAGCTCCTTTTTAAACCATTCCTCGCTCATACATCTCTCTCATCTTCTCTTTTTCAGCTTTTGCCTTCTCTTTTTCAGCCAATCTTCTCTTAAAGTCCTCGATATTAAATCCAAACCATTTAAGAAGAGGAGAAGCAACGAAAATCGAACTGTAAGTTCCGACAATTATGCCTATAAGAAGAGTAAAACTAAATCCTACTATAATCTCTCCTCCGAAAAGATAGAGTGTCAAAACAACGAAAAATGTTGTCAATGATGTTAGTGTAGTTCTTGAAAGAGTTTTTGAAATAGAATCATTTATAACATGGAAAAGATCATATTTTTTAGTTTCGTGTATTCCCTCTCTAATCCTGTCAAATACGATAATGGTATCATTTAGCGAATAACCCATGATAGTCAGTATCGCCGCAAGTGTATCTAAATTGACATCTATTTGAAACAGTGCGATAGCTCCTATGGATATAGAAACATCATGCACCAAAGCGGCCACTGAAGCCACAGCAAATCTCCATTCAAATCTAATCGCAACATATATCAGTATCGATATAATTGACAAAACCATAGCCATAAAACCCTTTTCTCTAAGTTCGCTTCCGACTTTAGGTCCGACTATATCAACTCTTCTTATTTTAAATTTACCGGTACCTTTTAAAAGTTTCCCTATTTTATCACCCATATCCTCTTTGACTGAAGATGAACTTGTGGTAAATTTGATAATTATTTCATTTGGAGAACCAAACTTTGTAATAGATGCATTTTTAAATAACGAATCTTTACTTATACTCTCTCTTATCTTTTTTATAGGAGCTTTATGCTCATATTGAACTTGCACAAGAGTGCCGCCCTTGAAATCAAGCCCGTAATTTAATCCTTTTGTTGCAAGAAGCACATATGATGCCAATATAAAAGCAATGGAAATAGATATGAAAATCTTACTCTTTCCCATAAAATCAAAAACTTTATCACCTTTAAATATCTCCATTATTTAACCTTTATTCCAAACCATATTTTTAAATTTTTAGCTCTCTCTATATTGGGCATAAGAGATTGATAAACTCCGTGTGTTCCAAGTATTGCAGTCAGCATAGAGGCCAATATACCGATACTCATAGTAACAGCAAATCCTTTTATAGGACCTGTCCCATAAGCATATAAAACAACTGCCGCTATCAAAGTCGTGATATTTGCATCAAGTATCGCACTCATAGCATTTGCATAACCTTTTTCTATAGCGATAGCAACACTCTTGCCCTCTCTTAGCAATTCTCTTATCCTTTCATTGATGATAACATTGGCATCCACCGACATACCTACGGTCAACACGATACCTGCCATTCCCGGAAGTGTTAAAGTGGCTCCAAAAAGTGCCATAATGGCTATAATAATAAAAAGGTTTATCATAAGAGCGATATCAGCTATAACTCCGGCATATCCGTAGTATATAATCATAAAGAAAACAACAAGCACAAAACCGCTTATCAAAGCTATCATACTCTCTCTAATGCTATCTGCACCCAAAGATGGTCCGATACTTCTTTTCTCAAGCAGTTTTACCGGAGCCAAAAGTGCACCACTTCTAAGAGCGATAGCCACATCATGAGCTTCTTGTACTGAAAATCCTCCACTTATCTGCCCGCTTCCGCCGCCTATCCTTTCTCTTATAACCGGAGCGGAATATACTTTATTGTCAAGCACGATAGCAAGATGATGTCCTACATTTTTACCAGTAAAATCACCAAATATCTTAGCTCCTTCACTGTTTAAAGAGAAGTTGATAACAGGCTGATTCATCCTGTCAAATCCTACCTTAGCATCAATCAACATACTTCCATCAAGTATAGGAATCTCTTTTAGAAGATATTTTTGTTTGGAATCTCTTGCATTTTGAAGTATAACATCCCCATAGCTTGTCGCTTCATCTTTGCTCATATTGTAAACTTGATCCGCTCTTTTTTCATCAACCGCCATAAGTTGCAAATGTGCAGCTTTAGCTATAAGTTCTCTTGCTCTTTTTTCTTGAGCTTGAGTTTTTATACCGGGAAGCTCGACAAGTATCTTATCTTTTCCTTGTTTTGCGACGGTAGGTTCAGAGAGTCCGAACTGATCAAGCCTATTTCTTATAGTATCAACCGCTTGTTTGATAGCATACTCTTTTGTGGCTTTTATCTCTTTTTTAGTAAGAGTCAATTTGTAGTTAAGTTTATTTTTATTGACTACAAGACCCGGAATTTTATTGAGCATTGCATTAAGATTTTTCTCCTCGGTATCATCAAGAAGAGTAAAACTAACTCCATCACTTTTTGTCCTTAAAGCATCTATAACAATATCATTATCATCAGTAAAATACTTTATACTCGAAGCAATAGATTTATACTTAGACTTTATGGCTTCTTTGGTATCTACACCAAGAAGCATATGAAGTCCGCCTTGCAAATCCAATCCAAGTTTTATCTTGGGACCCTTCATTGATGGCATGAAGCTGGGAAAAGATAAGACTATTCCCACTATCATAGTAAAAATGAAGATTATTATCCTATAATTCCATCTACTCTTATGCATCTACTTTCTTTGCTATAAAATCTCTTGAAACTTTAACGACTGTATTATCATTAAGCTTAACTTTGATAAAATCCTCTTCAGGTTTTACGACTTCACAGATAAGTCCTCCGTTTGTAACGATCTTATCTCCCTTTTTTAAAGCGGCAAGCATCTCTTTGTGAGCTTTAGCTTGTTTTTGTTGGGGTCTTATAACCAAAAAATAAAATATACCAAATAAGACAATAAGTGGCATCAATGAAGTTAAAACATTACCTCCGCCTTGCATACGAATCCTTTATAAATAAATTTTTAAAGGGTTATTTTAACACTTTTAACATAATAAAAGGCTTGGGTATTGCAATTATTTTATCTTTTTTTATATATTCGACATATTTAGGCTTTACTTTTAAATTTTTAAATACTCTTTTAGGTATTATTGGGATATATCTGCTTTTGTATTGTGATAAAAAAATTCTCTCTTGGAGTGGTTTTTTTGTAGGAATTTTTTGGTTTTACTGGATAGCACTCAGCTTTAAGTATTATGATTTTATCTATATGGAGCCTTTAATTATACTGTTTATTGCTATGATTTATTTTCTCTTTTTCTGGATTTTGAGCTATCCTGAAAACCCCTTTACAAGGGCTGTTTTATTGCTTTTTGCCTCTTATATACATCCTTTTGAATTTAGTTGGTTTAAACCTGAACTCATCTTTACACAAAGTTATATGGGGGTAAAAAAATGGCAATTTTTCATAATCTTATTTGCTATTTCTCTTTGTGTTTATTTCTATAAAAACAGAGATAAAAAAATATTTGCATTTTTATCTCTTTTTATACTTTTGTTTGCATATTCTACACACTTGAAAATACAAAAACCTCCATTTTCTATATTTTTATATGATCAAAAACTACCACAAAGTATAAAATGGGATCCAAGGTATGAAAATTTAATTATTTCAAAAAATTTTCTTGCAATAAATAAAGCTATAAAAGAAAAAAAGGAGATGATTATTTTAAACGAAAGTGCTTTCCCTATATTTTTAAATAGAAAAAAAGAGCTTCTTGAAAGGTTGAAAGAGTTATCAAAAAAAATTATCATTGTAGCCGGAGCTTTAAGGAAAAAGAAAAGAAGTTTTTATAATTCAACATATTACTTTATAAATGGCAAAATAAAAATTGCAGATAAGGTGGTACTTGTTCCCTTTGGCGAAAAAGTTCCATTGCCCGATTTTATAGCAAACTTTATCAATAAAATTTTCTTTGATGGAGCAAGTGATTTTAAAACGGCAAAAAAACCGACTATTATAGAGATAAAAGGTATAAAATTTACAAATGCCATATGCTATGAAGCTACTGAAGATATTATCTATAAACAGCACACACCATTCGTCATTGCCATCAGCAACAATGCATGGTTTACTCCCTCCATTGAGCCAACACTACAAAATATTCTTATAAGATTTTATGCCAAAAAATTCAATACTACCGTCATACATGCGGCAAATATGGGAATAAGCGGAATATTTTAA
>JAMOOV010000007.1 GCA_027065125.1 Campylobacterales bacterium
CAATTATATGTTTTTAAAGTACATTTGAAAGGGTTTAAAATAAACTCTTTCAAGGCTCGTTCTCTCAAACAAGGACGAAATTATAATACAACAATGCTTAAAGGAAGGTTAAACGGTGGGGAAGAATGAAAAAAAATTAAATTATATGAGCATATCCTGTTTCAGGCTCTATAGCTATGATAATTTTATCAATACAAGAATTATCTATGCATAATTCAATAGTACATGTAGATGTGATAAGTTTATGATAGCCACTTGAAGGTATTTCATAAGGTAAGTTTTTAGGAAACGAATTAAAAGGTCTGCCAAGATAGTCAAAACTGATATATCTTACATTTGATCTACATCCGCCACCAAACTTTACCTCTTTTATCCCATACTCATTCCCAATATTAAGCTCTCTTGTAGCTTCTTTATCGGTAAATTGTATCAAATAAGTCCCGCTTGTACCGCCTGTTAAATATCTGTTGGAATCGATAGGATTTTTGGCAATCTCTTTTTTATCTGGATTTCCTGTATGGGTACCTGTCCAATCAGAAAATACTGTATATGACCATTGGTTATTACTTCCGGAATTTTTTAAAAATTTTATTTGCCATCTACTTTTGAACCATGTAGTATTTTTATTATTACATACATCATCTATCATAGCAAGATGTTGAGTATATCTTATATGGCTAATAACTTGATTGGCTGCTTCTTGAAGATTGTTTCTGTCAAATCTAGGCACAAATACGATCGTTAAAATACCAGCTACAACTATAACAAAGACAAGCTCAAGTATAGTAAAGGCTTTTGTTTTATCTTGTTTCATCCAAAAAGATTCAAAATCCACATCTATCCTTTAACTTGTCATATACAATAAAAAGCACATTGTAATTACGGAGCAAACAAACTTGCTCCGTAATTATACCCATACTTTATATCTCTTCTGCCTTTTTAACATCATATAGTATATCATCCATAGGATGTCTATACATTGGCATTCCAAGTCTTTTTTCATCAAGTATATGACCGATAAATCCAATACTTCTGCCAACTATGAAGAAAGCATTTAAAGTTCCGCTTTCGATAAAATCATCTATCTCATCTTCACTATATCCTAAAGCTCTCCACATATCAACCATCAATATACCGATAGTTCCGTCAACATTTAAGATAAGATTATCTTTTTTACTTGTTGTCAACTGCTCTACTGTTAGTGCATAATCAAGCAAAGGAGTTGCAGGAAAATATTCTTTTGCAAATTTTTTAAGTCCTTCGACTCTTAAATCAGGATTTCTTAAAGATTTTATTCTATGACCAATTCCCGGGATCGGAACACCCTGCTTTTTCATATATTTTAAAAATTCAGCAGGAGTTAAATCATTATCATTGGCATATTTAAAATATTTTGCAGCTCCATCAATAGCACCGCCAAATCTAGGACCTATAGTCAATAGACCCGTAACCAATGCTTCAACCACACTCTTTCCGGCTCTTGCGGTCACTTTTGCATTGTGAGCTCCACTAACTGCCGGACCATGGTCTGCAACAGTTTTCATAACTGTTTCTATAAACTCAGTAGCCCATTTCGGATAAACTTTTTTGAACCACAACAGACTTATAACATCCCCTATACCTTTACCGGTATCAGGAGTCGCTACGGAACTTATAGGATATCCGGCATAAGTAGCCTCCTCTCCTCTATCATCACTTATGGTACAGATAAAGTTTTTAGGTCTTCTGTTTTTAGGGATAACAGGAACTTTAGGCTCCTCTATCTCAGTAATAACACCTTTTTCTTTTAACTCATTATATACTCTATTTATCGTTGCAGGAAGTTCATTGAAAGATTCCGGCACATATATACCAGCTTCCGCCATAGCTTTGTTTTTAGCTGCAGCGGTTTCTCTATCGGCATTTGCACTTGCTCCAGCATGACCGAATTGGACTCCACTACTGAAGTGTTTAGCTATAGTTCCTATACACCAAGCGATTATAGGCTTGGTTATTTTTCCGCTTTTAACAGCTTCGATAACTTTATACTCTTCCGTTCCTCCGACTTCTCCAAGAAGTATCATGTATTTTACTTTTGGATTTTTTTCCATTCTTAAAAGATGGTCTATAAAAACAGAACCAACAAATCTATCTCCACCTATAGCAACACCTTCGGCAATCCCGTCTGCATTTAGGGCTATGATATTGGATAACTCATTAAAAAGACCGCCACTTCTTGTTACTAAACCGCAACTTCCGGCACGATGTAGTTTTGATTTGACAATATTTTCTATCGTTCCGCCTATATTTGCCACTTTGAAAGCTCCAGGAGCTATTGCACCAACAGTTGCCGGTCCAATGATGGTTACACCCTCTTTTCTGGCTCTATTATTCATAACTCTTGCCATTCTCTCAGGAATTCCCTCGGCCGTTATCATGATAACTCTAAAATCACCTATATCCATAGCTTCCATTGCTACATCGTAAGCTGTTCTAAAAGATGCAAAATTGAGCAG
This sequence comes from Campylobacterales bacterium, assembly GCA_027065125.1. Lineage (GTDB taxonomy): Bacteria > Campylobacterota > Campylobacteria > Campylobacterales > JALSKU01 > JALSKU01. Next base: position 2,496 of record JAMOOV010000007.1, read on the forward strand.
TACATCAGCATCTTGATGAGCATTTTTCGCATCTTCAGTACTCCTATACAAAGGAACCATTATTTCATCAGGTCCATAAAAAAACTTTTCAAATTTATTTGAACTAGTAGGGGCTACTATAGCAGCAACTGAAGGCTTATCTCTTCCTATGACATAATCATAATCAAGCATTCTTTGAATAGCACTTTTATTGTTGTTCCAAAATATTGCTTGTGTATTTTTATTGAATAATTCGTTCATTATTTATCTCCTTCAATCGCCATTCTAACAATGTCGGTAACATGAGTTTCCGGTCCGTAAACTTCCATATAAAGTCCAAGTCTATCTGCCGCTTCTTTTATATCTTTTAAACCTTTTTCATAATTAGGTCCGCCTCTTCTTACATATATCTTAACACCAACATCTTTTAATTTGTCTGCATACTCTTCAAAAGCTTGAATAATGCCTGTAAAAGTTTTTGCAACATCAGTAAAGTTAGCAATAGCACCACCGATAATAAGAAGTTTATCTCTACCTTTAGGATCTTTTCGTCTTGTCATAAGATCAAAAATAGTTTCAGCATAAAATCTTGTTTCGCTTGTTGTAGGTCCACCACTATACTCTCCATAATTTGCCAAATCACTAACATTTGTCATATCGGCAATCGTATCGGCATAAACAACACTTGCTCCACCACCGGCAACCATTGTCCATATCCTTCCCATAGGATTTAACACGGTTAGCTTTAAACTTGCTCCACTTTTTGCATCGGCTTCAGCTATTGCCTCTTCTTCTGGAGATTTATTCTCCATTCCAAAAGGTGTAGGAAACTCTATATCTCCCCACTTATCTTTCATCAAAAATCCCGCCGTATCGTCAAGTCTTGCCACAAGATCAAGTATATGCATATCATTACCTATGATAACAAGAGGATTTATCTCAAGATATGCAAAGTTCAAATCTCTATAAAATTTATAAAATTGCTTGGCAAAAGTTATAAATATATCTTTTTTATCATCCGGAATATCTTGCGGTACATTGGCTCTTATGAGATGACTTATTTCATCATCGCTTAAGTCTATAGGTATAACTGCTTCGGTAACTTTTTCACTCCAACCTTCTTCAACTTCCATGCCACCTTCAGCAGACATGTACAGCACATCATCTTCACCTACGGTAGTAGCGGCTATATAATACTCTTGGTCTTGCGAATGAGGAGCAAAAGGCTCAACTATAAAATGTGTCAGCATTCCCTCTTGACCTGAAATCAAAAGTGTTTCATGGGATCTTTTTTCATCTATCCATTTTGCTGCATCTTCAAGCATTACATCTCCGGGCTTATCAATCTTGAATAGCACCAAACCATTTTTACCTCTCTTGCCAAATAGCATATCCGGTTTTACGACCAAAGGCTTTTGAGACAACCATTCAAAACCATGCTCTTTCGCTTTAGCTCTTAATTCATCTCCGCTTGTTACCAAAACAGACTGAAATCCATACTCAAATCCACTAAAATATTCATTCCAGTGTTTTGCAAACAGTGCTTTACCATCATATTCGCGTATCGCTCTTTGAGCCATAACTGCTCCTTCTTTTAATTTAAAAATATTTATTGATTATACTATAATTAATGATAAATATTCAAATTTTTTATCTTAAAAATATATTTTTAATATATTTTGTGTATTTTAGAAACATACACTCTAAAAATAGGCTTTTTATTGTAACTTATCGTAACATCATATAGTTTGTGATTGTTGCTTCTTGTCAAAATGTATCTATCTCCATTTTTAATCCCATAAAATTTTAACCTTAAAGCAAAATCTTCATTAAAGCATTTCACCCTTTTTATACCCAAACTTTTTAATTTATTTGAAACTTGTTTTGCAAAATCGTACCTATAAGTAAAATGTTTTTTAGGATTTTTAAAAATAAGATAAAGAGGTTTATTGAAATAAATAACAATAAAATTTGCAACAAGAGTACCAAAAACAAATAAAAAGATAATTTTGTGCCAATATCTAAGTTCCGGAATCCTAACTCTGTAACTTGATAAAAATACTCTAACCATCAAAGGAGTGGCTATAATGGCAAATGGGGCAAAATCTTCAAGCATTACTTTTTGCCTAAAAGACAATAGAATAGAAAAGAGAAATGAAACAAAGGATATAAACCATAATATATTTTTTTCCTCTTTGAGAAAAATTCTATACTCTGTGTAAAAGAAATATAAAAAAACACAAGGGGAAAATATGGCTATATAAACCGCTAAAGTCTGCACAAAATAGTCTTTTGGTTTTCCACCTGTGTCAAATCCCCACAAGTACATACATAAACCAAAAAGCACCAAAGATAAAGATAAAAGTTTATTATCTTTTTTATAAATCGCAAAAAAAAGCAAAGAGA
>JAMOOV010000008.1 GCA_027065125.1 Campylobacterales bacterium
ATTTTGCAACTCTATGGTATCCAACAATGACTCCTTAAAAAATATATTGCATTATACCATTAATAACCCTATAACAAAATTTTAGATATGATTAGTCTAATTTTTTAAACCCGGATTTTGCAATAGAGTTTGTTGCAGTAGTGTGCTTATGCTTGGATTTAGGGTGTTTAAAAAAACTTTGAAGGCTTATCTACAAAGTGTTAAGTCGAAAAGTTTTTTAAGCTCCATAGGTTCAATGATAGGTGCTAATGTGAAAAAATATATTGCAAAATTCGGGCTACAAGGAAAATAGATGGGTTTTTTGACAAATATTAATATTGACTTTTATCTTTTTGCATATCTTGTAGGAGGAATTCCGTTTGGATATATACTTGCTAAAAAGTTTGGAGGGGTGGATGTCAAATCAAGCGGAAGCGGAAGTATTGGTGCTACAAATGTATTGAGGGTTGTTAAAGAAAAAGATCCTATTTTAGCTAAAAAACTTGGTGCTATGACATTGCTACTTGATGCCTTAAAAGGTGTATTTGTATTGATTGTTGCCACTTTGGCAGGAGTAAGCGAAGAGACAAAATGGGCGATAGCTGTTCTTGCCGTAATAGGACACTGCTTTAGTCCTTATATGAAGTTTGAAGGTGGCAAAGGTGTGGCTACAGGAGTGGGAGTGATGCTCTATATGCTACCTATCGAAACTATCATCGCCATAGTAATATGGGCGATATCGGCAAAGACTATAAAGATATCTTCAGTATCCTCTTTATTGGCGGTTACGACTTTGGTAGCAACATCTTTTATCATTCATTTTGATATGCCTACTATTCATACTCATGCTCCTATTTTGATTATATATTTTATAATTATTTATAAGCATGTACCAAATATCTTAGGTCTATTTCAAGGCAAAGAAAAAAAGGTGGTTTAAAATGAATCTTTATACAATAGTTATAAATGAGCTTAAAATCGATGTTATCATCGGTGTATTAGAGGAGGAGAGAAAAAAGAGTCAAAGAGTGGTTTTAAATGCCAAGATAGAATATGATCTAAATGAATTCTTTTTGGATTATGTTCAAGTCGTAGAGGCGATTGAAAATCTTTTAAAATATAAAGAGTATGAAACCATAGAGAGTGCCTTAAGCGGTATATGCAAAGCCTTAAAGCTTGATTTTCCTGAAATAGTATCTATAAAATTGCAAATCTTTAAACCTGAGGTTTTTAAAAATGCTTTGGTTGGGGTGGAGATATTTAAAGAATACAAATAAGATTTTTATAGATAATAATTTTCAATGTTGTTAAAATTGGAATATTGTCTAAAAAAATATTAAATTTTTATTAAAAAAACTTTAAATTTTTCTAAAATTGTGTTATAATTCTTCTAAAATTTTAATAGTGAAGGAAAAACATGAGAATTTTGATAGTTGAAGATGAGGTTACTTTAAATAAAACAATAGCTGAAGGTCTTCAAGAGTATGGTTACCAAACGGATAGTTCTGAAAATTTTAAGGATGCTGAATATTTTATAGGTATTAGAAATTATGACTTAGTTTTAACGGATTTGATGCTTCCTGATGGTGATGGCATGGACTTGGTTGCACTTGTGAAACAAAAGACACCAAGAACTGCTTGTGTTGTTCTATCTGCAAAAGATGATAAAGAGAGTGAAATAAATGCTCTTAAAAATAGTGCTGATGATTATATCAAAAAGCCTTTTGATTTTGATATACTTTTGGCGAGAATTGAGGCTAGACTTAGATTTGGCGGAACAAATGTTATAGAGATAGATGATTTGGTAATTGATCCAGATGAAGAAAAGATAATATATAAAGGTAAAGAGATAGAGTTAAAAGGTAAACCTTTTGAAGTATTGACTCAATTGGCAAGACATAGCGACCAAATAGTTTCAAAAGAGCAGCTACTTGATGCGATTTGGGAAGAACCTGAGCTTGTAACACCAAATGTTATCGAAGTAGCAATAAATCAAATAAGACAAAAAATGGATAAACCTCTTAACATTTCAACTATTGAAACGGTTAGAAGAAGAGGTTATAGATTTTGTTATCCAAAAAAATCATAAACAAAAACAGTATAAGAAATAAATTTATATTGCAATTAGTTGTCGCTTCGGTGGCACTAATTGTGATATTTTCTACTATATTATTTAATTACATAAAAATCTCAATTTACGAAGATATAACAAATAATCTTAAAACAACTGCACAATTTTTTTCAAGATCTATAAAATTTGATGAGAATAGAGTGGATATTTTTAGATTTGATCAGAAAATGCCAAATGCTATAATATCAGTAGCTATAAGACCGGATTTACCTCTAAAAATGACTTATGAACAGTTTAAAAGGAGAGGTAGACACTATATAAAGCTTTTTTATCCTCTAAATCCTAAAAATTCAACTTTTGTATCTGTAACCAAAGATGTATCTTCTACAGATATATTGCTTGAAAAAATTTTAAAAAATATTTTTATAATCAACTTAATAACCATGGTTTTTATACTTTTTTATGCTCTGTTTTTATCTCAAATACTTCTTTCTCCGATAAGATCACTTTCAAATAGATTGGCAAGATTGAATGAAAATTTTTTGGCACATATAGACATAGATGATTTGCCATCAGAATTTATGCCTCTTGGACATAGTATAAATAAGCTTATTGACAGGATAAAAACATTTGTAAAGTATCAAAAAGAGTTATTTATAGGTATAGCTCATGAGCTTAAAACTCCTCTTGCTGTAATGAAAACAAAAAATGAAGTAACACTCATAAAGATAAGAGAGTCTGAAAAGTATATCGAAACACTAAAACTTGACAATAAGACCATTGATGAAATGAATAAAATGATAAGCAATATTTTAGAGATTGGGAGGCAAGAGGGGGCACAATTTGAAAAGCCTGTTCAAATCGATCTTGTTTCCTTTGTGAGAGAACATGCAAACAATTTTAAAATGCTTGCAAGAAATGAAAAGAAAGATATTGTTGTAGATTTAAAACCTAAAAGTTATGTTGTTATGATTCAGCCTACTCTTCTTTTGCATATTTTGCAAAACTTTGTTCAAAATGCTATAAAATTTACTAAAGAGGGTAAAATTGTTGAAATAAAAACTTACAATGAAAAGGATGGTTTTTATATAGAGATACTTGACGAGGGTACTGGAATCGATGAGAGCAAGGATCTTTTTGCTCCCTTTAAGCGATTTGGAGATAAAAGCGGTAGTGGGCTTGGACTTTTTCTTGCCAAAGGGGCAGCTGATGCTATCGGTGCAACATTGAGTCTTAAAAATAGAACTGACAAGCAAGGTACAAAAGCTACTATCTTTCTACCTTTTGTGAATTTTTGTGAAATTGTATAAAAAAACTATAATTTAAATTTATTCAAAGCTTTTTTAATGTATAAACTACTTTAATTTTTAGAAAATTAAAAAGGTTATAAAAATGTCCCTAAAAATAACTAACGAATGTATAGCTTGTGATGCTTGTAGAGATGAGTGTCCAAATGGTGCTATTGAAGAAGCGGATCCTATATATATAATAGATCCTGATGTTTGTACTGAGTGTGTAGGCTCATATGATGAACCTGCTTGTATATCTGTATGTCCTGTGGATTGTATTGTTTCCGATCCAGACAATCTTGAAACATTTGAAGAGTTAAAGCTTAAGTTTAACCAACTTCAGGTCGAAGAGTAGATGGCTAAAATTACTGCTATCATAGATATCGGATCAAATTCCGTTAGAATGATAGTATGTCAAAAGAGTAGCAGATTCGCATTCAATATAATATATGAAGCAAAAAGTAGAGTAAGAATATCTCAAGATAGCTATGAAAATGGCGGTGTATTGCAAGATAAGGCGATGGATAGAGCGATCAAAGCTCTAAAGGATTTTACAAAGATTGCTAAAAATTTAAAATCAAGAAAAATATTATGTGTGGCTACTTCAGCTGTCAGAGATGCAAAAAATAGAGTGTATTTTTTAAATAGAGTCAAAAAAGAGACAGGAATAGATATCAAAATAATTGACGGTGAGAAAGAGGCATATTTTGGCGGAATAGCTGCTATAAATCTTTTGCCAAAGCAAAATTCTGCCATTACTATTGATATCGGAGGCGGTTCTACAGAATTGTCAAAGATAGAAAATGAAAAAATTGTAGATACAATTTCTCTTGATATAGGAACTATAAGACTTAAAGAGCTTTTTTATGACAAAGAGAAAAGTTTTGAAGAGTTGAGCGAATATATTTATTCGAAACTAAAAGATGTGCCTGAGCATTTCCGTTGTGAAAGATTTATAGCTATAGGCGGGACGGCTAGGGCTATATCTAAACTTATCATGCCTAAAGAGTATCCGCTAAGAACACTTCATGCTTATGAGTACGATTTTTTACAACATAAAGAGTTGTTGGAAAAGATTTCAGAAGCAAATGTCTTAAAATTGAAAAAATATGGGGTAAAGAAACACAGAATAGATACTTTTAGAGAGGGTGTAAGTATATTTGTCAAAATTCTTTCATATCTTGATGCCAAAAATGTTATAACAAGTGGTGTGGGTGTTAGAGAAGGACTTTACCTGCATGATTTGTTAAGATCTGTCAATTATAAATTTCCGGAAAATTTCAATCTCAGTCTTAAAAATTTAAGTGATAGATTTTTGATAAATGAAAAATATGCTAATTCGCTAAAACGAACATCTTTGCAAATTTTTGATATATTAAAAGTACTGCATGATATAGATGATAATTATAAAAAAGAGTTGTCTATCTCTGCAAAACTTTTATCTATAGGTTCAAGCATTAAC
>JAMOOV010000009.1 GCA_027065125.1 Campylobacterales bacterium
CGCTTGAATTACGGAAAATTGATTATAAAGAATATCCCATTTTTGGATTTCTGTTTACAGAAACAAAAAAAGAAAATTTCTTTGAAATAGAAAGAATTCTCAAATCGGATTTGACAGAATTTATTACTCTCAATGCATAAAATAGGGTTGTATAACGGGGTGTTGGTGTTTAACCCATACCCCTTGCTTTAAAAATTACATTCTAAAAGGAGATAAGTTTGGCAACTTTAAGAGAAGTAAAAGAGAAATTTTTTCACTTTCTAAAAAAGAACAAGAAACCATTTTGAAAGAAATATATTACTTGAGGTAGCATAAGAGGTGGGAATAAAAAGATATTTGATATTGGTCTTGATAAAGGGGGACAGTATGCAAAAAGACATATTGCAATATTTTGATATATCAAAAATCAAAATGATAAACGAATAGCACTAAAGGTAAACTTGTCAATGAAATCTTTATCTTTTGACTTTTTTTAGGCAATAGCCTTTTTATATAAAAATTTTCAAAGAATATTAGTGATATAATGGACAATTAGAGTTTTTAATACACTATTTTTAGACATTTCTAAAAGGATTTATTTAAAAACATCTTTAGGAGAAAGATATGGATTTTACAAAAGCTATTGAAATAGCAAAAGATATTTATTGGGTAGGATATGTGATACCAAATGATCCTTTTCAATGTCATGTGTATGTGATAAAAAATGGAGACGAGTCGGTGCTAATAGATCCCGGAAGTATGATAACATTTCCAGTTACTCTAAATAAAATCACATCCATAATGCCGATTAATGACATCAAATATATCATTTTACACCATCAAGACCCGGATATCGTCGGATGTGTATCAACTCTTGAAAAACTTATGCCAAGACAAGATAAAGTTTTTGTTACCCACTGGAGAAGTGAAACTTTACTAAAACACTATCAATGGAAAACACCTTTTTGGCTTGTGGATCAAAATGATTGGAAATTGAGTTTAAAGGGCGGAAGAGAGTTGGAATTTATCTTTACTCCTTATGCCCATTTTGCAGGAGCTTTTTGTACATTTGACAAGCAAACCAAAACACTCTTTTCAAGTGATATTTTCGGAGGACTTACAGAAGAGTTCTCTTTATATGCTAAAGATATGAACTATTTTGAAAGTTTAAAACTATTTCATGTTCACTATATGCCATCAAAAGTTATCTTAAATCATACCTTAAATAACATTATGAAGACAAATCCTTATTTGATAGCTCCTCAACATGGCTCAATCATCAAAAAACCTTTGATAGAGCCTATAGTTGAAAAGATGAGGGATTTGGATTGTGGATTATATATGCTTGATGAAAAAGAGTCCGATATCTTTTTGCTAAACAAAACGGAAGATTTGCTTAAAAAGTTTTTTGAAGATATTATGTCGCTATCATCTTTTGAATTATTACTAAAAAATTTATTTTATAACATAAATAAATATATACATAAATTAAAAAAAATATGTGTTTATAAAACGATTGATGAAAAAGATGAGTTATGTTATCTAATCAATTCAAAAGGAGTAATGGATAAAACAGACGATATCAAACAAGCAGATGATAACGAGACAAGTCTTGTAAAAACATTAACCAAAGATGATAAAAACATAGGAAGAATCGAGTTTTATTTTGATGATCTGCAAGAGAAAGATAAAAAACTTGTAAATATCTTTTTAAACAAGATTTTAATCCCATTTGCTATCGGCTTCGAAAAAGATATACAGTATCATAATCTGCAAGCAAAAGTTGTTAGAGATGCCTTAACAAATCTTTACAATAGAGAATATATGGATGAAGCATTGAAAGATAAAATGTCATCTTCCAAAAAAGATAAAAAACCTCTCTCAATCGCTATGGCGGATATAGATTTCTTTAAAAAAATAAACGACACATATGGACATATTTGCGGGGATACCGTTCTTCAAGAGTTATCTAAAATATTAAAAGAGTATATGAGAAAAAGTGACATTGTAGTTAGATATGGGGGAGAAGAATTTTTGATAATCATGCCCTCTACTGATGAAAAGAGTGCAATCAGCAAAATGGAGAAGATTAGAAAATTGGTCGAAGAGTATAAATTTTGTGATGGAATAGTTCATGTCACTATAAGTGTCGGAGTTTATCAATATAAGGGAGAAAATTTATGCGATTTTGTAGAAAAAGCTGATAAAAAATTGTATAAAGCTAAAAAAATGGGTAGAAATAGAGTTTTATAAAGGTGCTTATATTATATTTTTTTCGGGGATGACAGATGAAACTACTTTTTTATTCTCTATCTTTAAAATCCTATCGCAAAGCGGAAGCATAGCTTCATCATGGGTTACCATGATAACGGCAACATTTTGATCAATGGCAATTTTTTTTAACATTTTTACTACATCTACCGATCTTGTCGTATCAAGTGCGGCAGTCGGCTCATCTGCCAATATGATCTCCGGTTTGTTTGCCAAAGCTCTTGCTATGGCTACTCTTTGATTTTGTCCGCCTGAGAGTTTTGAAGGCATAGAGTAAGCCTTGTCTCCAATATCGAAATAATTTAAAAGCTCCATAGCTATCTTATTTGCCTCTTTTTTGCTTTTTTTATTTACTTGGGGAAGAATCGTTACATTTTCTATCACATTTAAAAATGGTATGAGATAGTGTGCTTGAAATATAAATCCTATCTTTTCTCTTCTTATCTTTCTTGTTTCATTTGTAAGCCATTTGTTATCATAAACCTTTTCATCGCCCAGATATATCTGTCCGCTTGTTGGCTCTTCCACACATCCTATCATCATCAAAAGAGTTGTTTTACCTGCACCACTTGGAGCTATCAAAGCCACAAGCTCTCCTTTGTTTACTGAAAAATTAGCTCCGTCGATAACCGTGATCTCACTTTCACCTTTGCCGAATTTTTTAACGAGATTTTCTACTTTTATGCTTATTTTGCCCATCTTATCCCCCTATCGCCGAAACAGGATCAGCTTTTATGACTTTTCTTATAGCCACAATGGATGCAAGTATGGAGGCTATGATGACAATCATAAAAAGACTCCAAGCATCAGGAAAAAGCAAAATAATCCTTTTTGGAAAAATCTTATATATCAAATGTGCAAATATATTGCCAAATACAAAAGCAAGGATACCAAGAAGCATGGTCTCTTGAACTACCATTTTTATAATTATGCTATTTGGGATACCTATAAGTTTCATAATGGTTATCTCTTTCATCTTTTCAAGTGTCATTGTATAAATGATAAGTGCTATGATGATAGTTGATACTGCAACGAGGATAACCGTAAAAAGACCTATTTGTTTTGAAGCATTTTGTATAACTTTTTTGGTAAGTATATGCTTTTGTTGATCGGCAGTATATACACTTTTGTGTTGAAATTTCCTTATCTCATCTGCTATCTCATCTATATTGTAACCCGCTTTTATAGTAGCTACCACAGTATTTGCAAGATGAGAATTGCCGGTTTTCAGTCCTCTTATCCTATCTGTTCTTATGCGATTGTTTGAGTATGAAAACTGTAATTCTCCGGCATCCTTAAAACTCAAAAATATAAGAGGATCTCCCCCTGATGCTACAGTTTCTTTTGTTATACCCACTATGGAATACTCATGTCTTCCCAATTTTATTTTATCGTGCAGCTTGAGTCCTGTTTTTTGGCTTGCTACTATTTCATAATGATCTTTTTTTAAAACCCTTCCCGCTACTACTTTCTTTGGATTTATCGGAAAAATTTCTCCAAAAGGATCATATCCCACTGCTGTAACTTTTATAGGTATTGCAGGAGCAGGAAGTTGAATATTTTGAAAAGTGATAGCTGCTGTTTTATCTATCCCGTTTATGGCTTTGATGGTATTTTTTAAATCTTCATGTATTCTTGAACTTTCGGCAAAAGGTCCGAGAGTATCTTGCTGAACCACCCAAAGATCAGCCCCTATATCGTTAAGCAGAGATTTGGCATCCACTATCATACCGCGATATACACCTATCATTATAAGCACTATACCGAGCAACATACCCACACCCATAGCTGTAACCATGAACTTTCCAAGAGTATGAGATATATCTTTTTGAGCGAGATTTATCATAGATGGATTCTCATACCCTCTTTTAGAGGTTTATTTTTTGGTGTTGCTACGATAAGCTTATCGCTCTTTTTAACCCCCGATACTCCCACAAACTTTTCTCCCCTTGCAACAATCTTTATCTTTTTAAAGTGAGCTTTACTATCTTTTTCGATCCAAACTCCTGTTTTATCATCTTTGTAAACAATTAATTTTGCAGTGATTTTGATGAGGTTTTTGAATTTTTTTGTCGATATGACGACTTCTGCTTGTTCGTTTATATAAAATGGTATCGGAACTTTATCAAAAGCCACATCCACTTCTCTTTCAAGAGTTACGGCATCACTTTGAGCAACAATCCTTTTTACATATCCTTGTAGTTTTTTACCTTTTCGAGACCTTAAAGCTATAGTTGCTTTTTGTCCCACCTTTATATCTCCGCTTATCTTTTCATCTATATAAGTTTTTACCCATACTGTTTTTGGATCAACTATTTTTAAAATGGTTTGATTTGGTAGTACGGCTTGAGATACTTCCGCCTCTTTTGCTATGACAAATCCGTCAACGGGTGAGTATATCTTGTATTTTGAGATTTTTATCTTAAGTGCTTCTACACTCTTTTTTGCTCTTTTTTTTTCGCTCTTTGCTAAACTTATCTCAGCTTTTGCAAGCTCTATTTGAGAATTTATCTCATCAAAATCGGCTTTTACCTTATCATATTCGGCTTGAGAAACAAAAGATTGATCTTTAAGTCTTTTATATCTAATATATGTTTTATGAGTCAAATCTTTTTGAACTATCAACCCTTTTAGCCTTTTTTGTGAAGCTTCTATTGAAAACTTAGCCTTTTTGACGGAGATTTTCGCTTGCTCTAAAAGTTTTGGTAAATCAACCTCATCCATGCTTACCAGCAAATCCCCTTTTTTTACCCATTTCTCCTCATCCGTTAGTATGGAGAGGATTTTTGAGCTTACTCCTGCATTTATAAGATATATATTTTTAGCTCCTACATTTCCTATCCCGAAAACTTGTTCACTGATATCACCTTTTTGAGGAGTGATGGTTGTGTATGTAGTTTTTGGGATATAAATTTTTTTGTAAAATAGATATCCCCCAATGCCCATAACGGCTATAATGATTAAATATTTTACGATTTTGCTTATCATTTGATTTTTCCTTTTAAATATTGCAATCTATCAATCGCTACACTTTTTAAGTAGTATGCTTCAAGCAGTGCAAGTTTTGCATTAAGAAAAGAAGAGACGGCATCAAGAACTTCGGTATAGGTAGCAAGCCCCACCTTGTATCTACCTCCGACCACTTTCTTTGTCTCATTTACCGAAAAAAGCTCCTCTTTTTTTGCTCGAATTGTTGCATCATATCTTTCTATATCAGTCAACAATCCCTCTATCTCATCTTTTAATCTCAATATTTCGGAAGATTTTTTCTCTTTGGCTATCAGATAAGCTATCTTTGCTTTTTGAGCCTCTGCATCAAGTCTACCTCCGCTATAAAGAGGTATATTTAAAGTAGCTCCAAGAAGTTTAGAGTTGTAATCATCCCTTAAAGCTCCAATTCTACTGTATGAAGCAATAGCATCTATGTGACCATATTTGGCTGCTTTTGAGGATTGGTGCAAGAGTCTATTTTTTTCTATATTTTTAACATCTATTTTTATCTGATAGTTATTTTTGATAATGCTATCCATGTCTCTTAAAGATGGGCTTAACTCCTTCTTGATACTATCTCTTTGCAATATTATATCATCGTCTATATCCTCTCCCATATATAAAGATAGAGAGTCCTTTGCTTTTTTATATAATGATTTTGCCGTTTGCATAGAGCTTTTTGCATTATACAAAGAGGCGAAAAATCTACTCTCATCGGCTTTTGTTTTAAGACCTTGTTTCACAAGAGCTTTGGCTTGTTCATAAAGTGCTTTTTTAGTTTCTATATCTTTTTTTCTTACCTCTATGGCCTCTTTTTGCACAACCATAGACTCATATAGAGATTTGACTTTAAAAGCAAGAAGTGCTTTTGCCTCTTTTAAAGATAGTTTGGATATATCCTCATCTTTTTTAAAGGCTTCGACTTTGTATTTTGTTTTTGAAAAATCCCAAAGTTTTTGTCTTAAATCCACCCCCAAACTCCAACCGTTATCATCAATAGTTTTAAAGGTGTTGTTTGCAGTTACAGGATATGTTTGAGTGATATTGTATCCGCCTTGAAGGTTTATTTGCGGAAGATTATCAGAATATGCGGAGTTGTAACTCTTTTTCGATTGTTCTATTTTAAGCATAAATGTTTTTATATCGGGATGATTTTTTAGGGTTTTATCAATGCACTCTTTTAAATTTAGAGTTTGAGCAAAAATCGTCCCACTTGTAAAGATAATACAACATAGCACATATAGTTTTTTCATAATGCTCCCTTATTTTTTAAAATAATAGCATTTTTGTATTATCTTATCGTTAAAGAGAAAACCGTTGTATTTTTGTTTGATTTTACATCTATATCTATACCCATAGCATTACAAAGCCTTTTTGTTATATCAAGTCCAAGACCGCTACTATTTTGAGTGCTATACTCTCTATCGAAAATTTTTTCAGGCTCCTTTATCCCTGTTCCGCTATTTTCGATATATATTGTTTGGTTTTTTATATAAATTTTGACAAAACCGCCTTTTTTGTTGTATTTACAAGCATTGGAGATAAGATTGTGAAGTATCTGTTTTAAAGCATTTTGGTTGGTTTGTGCAAAAAAGTTTTCACAGGATATATCAAATGCAAGATCGGGATAATTTGGCTGGTGCAAAGAGATAGCATCTTTGATAATTTCGCATATATTTACTTTTGTTATCAAAAATGTCTTTTTTTCAAGTAGTATCGTTAGATTTTCTCTAAGTTCGGATATAGCATGGATACTCTTTTTCAATCTCTCAAGAGCTTTTAACTCTTTAAGATTGGGATTTTTTTCTAAAAGTTTAATGTTTAGCTTCATTGCCGTTACGGGAGTATTTAAATCATGAATTAAATCCTTGATAAATTTATCAAGTGTATCTATGCTCTCCTCAAGAGGCTTTATCGCATTTTTAGCAAGATAGTAGCTTATTGTTCCAAAAAGTGCGAGTAAAAGCAACTGAACAAAAACTATTTTCATCTTCAAATCAAATAATTTTTTTTCAAAAAGTTTTTTTGTTTTCGTGATTTTTAGATAAAAGTTTTTTTGTTTTGTAGGGATATATTTTATAAATTTATCTTTTGCAACTTTAAAATTTTTTATATCTATGGCTTTGCCGTTTTTTTCTACAACTTGATAATGAAAAATATCGTTTTTGTCAGATATGTTTTTGCCCGTTTTTATCTCTCTGGCATACTCTATGAGTGAAAAGTGCTCTTTTTTCAAAAATTGTATCTTACTCTGATCCAAATAGAAAAAACCTAAAATAAGTATCAAAGAAGCAACACTTATAAAATATAGTAAGAAAAATTTTAAAAATGCAGTTTTTTTATGATTGAGCAAGTCTGTATCCTATGCCTTTGACGGTAGTAATGGGAAGTCCTATTTTGCGAAGTTTATTTATATGTACTCTTAGTGACCCGTAACTTATCTCTTTATCGTTGCCTATCTCTTCAGAGATATACTCTTTTGTTAAAGTTTTATCAAGATTTTTAAAAAAAAGATGGGTTAGTTTCAATTCATAAGGAGGCAATGCAATAAAATCATTTTTAAGATACAACTCCTCCTTTTCTATAACAAATCGAAAATTATCGACATTTATCTCTTTTTGGTAAGTATTGTACCGTTTTTTCAGAAGAGCTTTGATCCTTATAAGAAGTTCATCAAAATCGAAAGGTTTTTTTATATAATCATCAGCCCCCACTTCAAAACCTTTTGCCAAAGAGGCTATATCATCAAGTGCCGTTAAGAAAATCGTCGGAGTTTTATCTCCGCTTTCTCTTAAACTTTTTAAAAGTTCAAAACCGTCAATCAAGGGTACATTTACATCAAATAAAAATATATCAAATCTATTTTCATATGTAATATCTATCGCCTCTTGCCCGTTTTTTACATGAGTGATATCAAAATTTTCACTCTCAAGCAATTCTATAAGAGATTCGCTCAAAACTTCATCATCTTCAAGCAACAATATCTTTGTCATTAGCAACCTTTCGCTATAATTGCAACATGGTATTATATCAAAAAAACGGTGTCGAATTTTACTATAAGCATATCTTGAAAAAAGGGTTGAAAAATATCTACCTCAAGATTGAAAAGAGCGGAGAAGTTTTACTAAAAAGCTCACCGTATATGAAAATAGAAGCGGAAAAATTTTTGGATAAAAAATCGTATTGGGTGGATAAAACTCTTCACAAAATAGAAGAATCAAATCACAAGATAAATGTATATGAAGATGGGGGAGAGATATATTATCTTGGAAAAAGTTATCCTTTAAAATATGAAAAAAATAGAATCAGAGGCGAAAAGATACTATTTGATGATAATCGATTTGTATTTTTATATGGGGGTAAAAAAGATTGCAAAAAAGCGATTGAAGATTTTTATAAAAAAGAAGCAAAAAGAATTTACATCGAAAAAACAGCCTACTTTAGCCAAAGATTAAAACTCTACCCTAAAGATATAAAATTTAGAAAAGCAAAAAGAAGACTTGGAAGTTGCAGTTTTGATAATGTTTTGAGTTTTAACTATCTTGGAGTAAAATTAACCCAAAAAGAGATAGATTATATCGTTGTTCATGAATTATCCCACATAAAAGAAAAAAACCACTCAAAAAGATTTTGGGATATTGTCAAAAAAGAGTTTTCCGACTATAAAGAGATCAGAAGAGGTATCACTCTTGATCTGTAGTCTCTTTATTACTCTTTTTGGAAGAAATGGTTTTTTTAATATAGATATTTTTCTACAATCCATCTTGTAAAGGGAAATGCAGATGTTAAAGCCGGAGAGACAGCATTTAGTATATGAATTGATATATCATCTCCCTCTATTGTAAAATCTTGCACAAGTTCAGATGTGGTTTTGTTTAAAAGTTGAGCTCTTATTCCGGGTGTAGTCCATTCGTCATAACCTTTAAGATTCGTATCGGATATCAATCTTTGTGCTAAATTGAGCAGATGATTTTTGTTATATTTTTTTATTTCCTCTATAGCTAAAGATCTAAAATCAAATGCATTGGAGATAAATAAACTTGCTTCATTGTAAAGTATATTTATCATCTCATCCAAAGAAAATTTTTTAAAACCTTTATAATTTTCTCTCCAAAATGCAGGTATAGCAGTAGGTCCTATCTTTGCCGAACCATCTATGGCATATGTAAAATGAACTCCAAGAAATGGATTTTTTAGATTTGGAACCGGATAGATATTGGTGTTTAATCCGGAAATATTTTTTTTATCTTTTAGATAAATGCCTTTAAAAGGTATGATTGTGTAATTTTTAGCAAAACCAAAATCCATGGCAATTTTATCAGCATACAATCCAGCACAATTTATGAGTTTTTTATACTTAATTTTTCCCTGAGTTGTTAAAATGCTATATTTGCCAATCCTTTTTAGATATTTCGTATAAGTTAATATGGAAATATCATTTTTTATCAATTCATTTGCTATGTTCATGCAAAGTTCTTTTGGATCGATAGTTGCCGTTGTGGGAGAAAATAGTGCTTTTTGAGTAGTTTTTATATTTGGAAATCTTTTTGCAAGCTCTTTTTCGCTTATCCAATAAAGTTCAACCCCATTGGCATCTCCTCTTCTTTTTAACTCTTCAAGCCCATTTATTTCATTTTTATTTTGAGCTACTATCACTTTGCCACATTTATTGATTTTTAAGGAGTGTGTATCACAATACTCTTGCAATTCTTGATTTCCGTTTTTTGCAAATTGTGCTTTTAAGGAGTTTTCATTATAGTAAAACCCCGCATGTAAAACCCCGCTATTTCTTCCTGATGCATGAGATGCTATCTTGTTTTCTTTTTCAATAATTGCAATTTTTGCCGAAATTTCTTTTTTATGTATAGCTTTTGCCATGCTAAGTCCGATAATTCCACCACCGATTATAAGATAATCATACATTTTTGAATAAACCTTTAGGCTCTTCATCGCTCATTCTGCCTATCCATTTTTCATCCACACTTACACTTAAGTTTTGAATTTCCTTTTTTGCTTCGACCAATTTGAACGGATAGTTGATTTTTGTCTCTTTTTTGATATTGTAGTGGTTGATTAGATTAACTTTTCTTAACTCAAAAAGCAAAAATGGATTATTATCTATCATGGATGTCAATACAAAATATACCTCTGCCATATGCTTACAGAGATCGCCCCAATCAGGACAACTGCAACTTCTTTTCAATTTGCTAAAGTCTCTTAGAAACAGCTCAATTTTTTCCGATTTGAGCAACTCTAAAAGGGTGGAAGGAAGTTTGCCATTTATTATAAAGGCTAAAATCAGAGGATTCGAATCGATAATCAAGAAATCATAAACTTTGCCACTATTTGCATAGCTTCTTCCTCTGTCAACTCTTGCATCATATCCATAAAATCTATTTAATGCATCAAGAAAGTAACCGCCCCACACACTTTTGCCATAAACAACTCTTGCCAAGAAATCACCTTAATAACTATTTGTAAGCCATAAAACTACATCATCGGCACATTTTGATTGATATATGATTTTCGTCGAAATGGAACAATTTAAACAGTTACCCTCTTTTATATTGGGGTTTATAAAAAAAAGATACCAATCCACCATTGCTTTAATGCTCTTTAGCATATTGTTTCCGCCCTCTACCATGATAAAATTGTATTTCTCAATGCTTTGTAAATTATTACTAATGATAACTTTTCTATTTGGTACATTAAAAAGAGGTATGGTTTTGTCAAAATTTTTTTGAGTCGATAGTATAAGGATATCAGGTGCTTTGCCGTCAACCATTCTGCTATTTAAGGTAGGTCTATCTGTTCTTACCGTATTGCCACCTATCACAAGAAGATCTATTTTATCTCTTATTTTATGTACCAATTCTCTTGAGATTTTTGAGCTGATGATGCCTGTATCGTAAGTGCCGTTTAGATTTTGAGCTATTTTGAAAAATACAAATCTATCTTTTTGCCACTTTAAAAATGGTTCTATAAGTTTATCGCACTCCTTTTTTAAAATACCCGTTTTTATCTTTATATCTTTTTTTTGTAGGGTTTCTATACCACCCATAGCCTTTTTATTTTTTTCTATTGAGCCGATTATAACCTCTTTGAAACATAGGTTTGCGATAAGCAAAGAACAAGGTGGGGTTGAGCCGTAATGATTGCAGGGTTCAAGTGTAACATAAATCTTAAAATCAAAAAAAATACCATTATGATTTTCAAGAAGATATTGATGTATGTTATTTGGATTTTCAATTTTTTGAAGAGTTTTATCTCCTGTTAATTTTATAAAAGCATCTTTTGTGCACTCCAATTCAGCATGAGCTAAACCCTGTTTTTTATGTGCTGCTATTGAGATAATTTTCCCATATTTATCGACGATCAAAGCCCCTACCGGAGGGTTTGGATAAGTTAAAAGCTGATATTTCCAAGCTTCTTGAAGAGCAAGAGAGATATAAAATTCGTCATTTACCATTCTATATAAGTTCTGGCTTTGGAAATTTCATCATATGGCAAAAAAACTGTCTTATTTTTATCCTCTATTCTTATACCTCTCTCATCCGCTTCAAGCAGTTTGGAGATATATTTTTTGGAATGGATAGTTTTTAATTTTATCATTTCGCCTATTGAGTTTTTAAAATGTTTTGGTTTTTTTAATGCTCTTTCAATTCCGGGTGAACTGACTTCAAGAAAATATTGTCCACTTACAGGAGGATCAGTGTCTATGATAGGAGATATGATATTGGTTATTTTTGCACACATATCAAGACTTATGCCTTTTGGACTTGTGATATATATTCTAAAGATTTTATTGTCATTTTCTTCGGTCAATTCGGTATCATACAAAGATACTCCGTTATCTTCAAGAATTTCTTCGATAGTCTCATTATCAATCATCTTTTTTTCCTATTTCTTTTTCAATTTTGGAAAAAAGCATATCATATTTCTCTTTTTTTTGCATTCTATCATCGAATTTAAAATGAAATTTCGGACATCTAAACCATCCCTCATTTTGAAGAGTATAATTTTCAAGATAGCCTCTTACCTTTTTTAAATGTTTTTTGATATATATTTTTTCTTCATCATCCATAAAGGTTTGGTCTATATAGACATCAGCATCATATTTTCCTCTTTTGCAATCAACTTCCGTTATGACTACACTTTTTAATAATCCGTCACTTAATGTAGCTATTGCTTCGGAAAGTATTTCTTTTAAGACACTTTCCGTTCTTTTTAATTTTACACTTTTTCTATTCAAAAGTCGCCCTCTGTTCAACTTTTTTAAAGCTCTCGAGATAATCTCCCGGTTTTATATCGTTATAACCCTCTATGCCTATACCGCACTCATAACCTTTGGCAACCTCTCGAACATCATCTTTAAACCTTTTAAGGGAGGATACTTCGCCTTCATATATCACAACTCCATCTCTTATCACTCTTACACCTACACCTCTATTTATAACTCCGTCAGTTACTATACATCCTGCTATCGCTCCTATTTTTGGAACTTGAAACACATCTCTAACTTCCGCTTGTCCGAGATTTTCCTCTTTTATGATAGGAGACAATAATCCTCCAAGAAGAGCTTTTGTATCATCTATCATATCGTATATGACATTGTATGTTCTTATTTCTACTCCGAGTTTTTTAGCTTCTTCTTTAACAGATCCGGTAGGTCTTATATGAAATCCCATTATAATGCAATTTTCACTTGCTGATGCTAAGGCTATATCGCTTTGGGTTATACCACCTACATCACTATGGATGATATTGACTTTCACTTCTTCATTTTTGAGTTTTTCAAGACTTCCTTTTATAGCTTCAAGACTTCCGAGAGCATCAGTTTTTATGATAAGTGGCAATGATTTTAGTTTGCCTGAAGCAATTTTTGAGCTTAATTCTTCAAAAGATACTTTTGTTGACTTGGACAACTCTTTCTGTCTTTCGTATTCTGCTCTTTTTTGAGCAAATTCTTTTGCTGTTTTTTCATCAGGAGTTGCAAAAAGTTTTTCTCCTGCTACAGCTATACCATTAAGACCTACAACAACACCAGTTTCTCCAGGCAGTATATTTTTTATAGGTTTTAAATTGTCATCTAAAAGTGCTTTCACTTTACCAGATGAGCTACCGGAAATTATATTGTCTCCTATATTGAGTGTACCATTTTTGCAAATAACAGTAGCTACAGGACCTCTACCCTTTTCAAGTTTGCTTTCTACAATGATAGCTTTAGCGAGAGTATTTGGATTTGCTTTAAGTTCAAGCACATCTGCTTGTAAAAGAAGTATTTCAAGTAAATCTTCTATACCTTCTCCTGTTTTGGCTGATACATTTACAAATTCATACTCTCCGCCCCATTCGATTGGAGTAACATCAAGTTCAGCAAGTCCAGACTTAACAAGATCAGGATTGGCCGTAGGTTTGTCGATTTTATTGATCGCCACAATAAAAGGAATATTTGCAGCTTTTGCATGAGAGATAGACTCTTTGGTTTGAGGCTTAACCCCATCATCTGCTGCTACTACGATGATAGCTATATCTGTTACTTGAGCTCCTCTGGATCTCATTTGAGTAAAAGCTTCGTGTCCGGGAGTATCTACAAAAGTTATTTTGTTGCCATCTTTTGTTATAGTATATGCTCCTATATGTTGAGTTATACCGCCATGTTCTCTATCTGTTACATTTGTTTTTCGTATCTTATCAAGCAAAGATGTTTTACCATGATCGACATGACCCATGATAGTAATAATAGGAGGTCTTTTTTGCATCTCATCTTCACTACCAAAATCATAAATTTTTTCATAATCGAACTCATTGATAGGATTTGTTATATTTACATCTATTTCAAATTCATCTGCAAGTATTTCGATGGCATCTTTGTCGAGAAAATCATTTTTGGTAACCATTACACCAAGTGCAAAAAGAGCTTTTATAATATCGCTTGGCTTTTTTTGTAGCTTTTCGGCAAACTCGTAAACTCTAATCTCTTCAGGTATATTTATGGTATTGATATTTTCTGCCTTTGTTTCAACTTTTTTTCTCTTTTTTCTTTTTGATTTTCTTTTTATGCCTTGTTGCTGTATGAAAGCCGGTTTTTTAACCATTTGAACTTTATTTGCATCAAATCGCTTGGTTTTTTTTGTTTTTGCCTCTTCTTGCTTGATACTAAAATCCGGAAGCACTACCATATCGCTTATAAGTTCGAGCTGTACTTCACTTAACTCTCTATCGGCTAAAATATCAATCTGTGAAGATGCATCTTTTTTTGTAGTTGTTTTTTTGACTTTTTTGACTTTTTTTCTCTTTTTGGAGATTTCATCAAATGCCTTAGGCATTTCAAAGTCCATTTTTTCGCTTGTAGATTTTTGTTTTGGTTTTTCTGCTCTTTTCTTTTTGACTATTACAAAACCTCTTCTTTTTTTGATACTTGCTGTTGCTAAAGTTTCTTTGGGTTTTTTTGTGTTTTCCTCTTTTTTGTTTTCTGCAGGAAGAGGTTTTATTGTCTCTTTTTCAACTTTTTTTTCAACTTTTGGTGCTTGAGTTACTGTTTTCTTTTTTTTGTTACTTATCGGTTTTTCAACTTTTTGAGTGCTTTTTTTAGGAATAGTAGAAGTATTTTCCTCTTTTGGTTTTTTGGACTCTTTTTTCTTTTCCTCTTTTGGCTTCTCTTGTGCTGGTTTTGAAGGAGCGATTTTATCTTCGCCTCTATCCCCACTTATTATAAAGTTTACCAATCTTTCCGCAGTTTCAGGTGTAACTGTACTATTGGCCGATTTGGCTTCTACTCCAAGGTCTTTAGCTTTTTCTACAACCTCTTTGCTTTTTATGCCTAATTCCTTGGCAATTTCGTGAATACGAACTTTATCCATTAAATATATTCTCCTTAAACTCATTGAGTATTTTTAAAACTGTTTTTTTATCTTGTTTACAAAATCTTGAAAATGGTTTCAATAGTTTTTTGTCATTTTTTTTAATACAATCTTTACAAATATAAAAACTTCTACCAAAACCGGTAAAATAAACTATTTTGCTATTTATACATTGTATTCTAATTAAATCTTTTTGATACATTCTCTTTTTGCAGACAATGCACATTCTTATTGCTTTTTTAACATTTACCATTATATCAGAATTTTACTTTTAATCCTATATTGTCAAAGTTAAAACTTTCCACTTTAAAATTTGGAAAATTAACTTTTAGTATATTTAATAACTTTTTAACATCATTTTCATAACATATGTTGAAAAATGTTGAACCACTGCCGGAAAGTGTACTTAGTAATGCTCCGTTTTCATATGCGAATCTTTGCACGGCAAATAACTCTTTCATGTTTGACATTCGTAAATCTTGATGAAATTTATCCATAGATGCTATTTTAAGCAAATCCCATTTTTCATTTATAAAGGCAGCAGTCAAAAAAGAACTATGAGATATATTAAAAACTGCATCTTTGATGCTATATTGTTTAGGCAATACACCTCTTGATAGTGCAGTTGACATGGGACGATTGGGTATGACAACTACAGCTTTTAAAAAAGATGGCATTGATTTTTTTTGGGTAAGAACAGAGTTATCGTTTAGGATGGAAACAGTAAAGCCTCCATGAATTGCAGGAGCAATATTGTCCGGATGGATTTCATATATCAAAGAGTTGTCCAATATCTTGTCTTTAGTGCAGTTTTTATCATAAAAGTAGTGTGCTGCTGCTACTGCACTTGTAATGATAGCCGAACTGCTTCCTAAGCCTCTTGAGATTGGTATTTTGTTATAAAATTCAAATCTAAAATTATCTTTTTTGCCAAATAATTTTTTATATACATCATAAAAGATATGCACAAATAGATTATTGCTTTTAAATCTTTTTCTGTCCGAACCCTCTCCTTTGATAGATAGGCTAAAAAAATTACTTCTTTTTATTTTTACTATATTATGCAAATTAATAGCAATACCCAATGTATCAAAACCGGGTCCTATATTTGCACTTGTGGCTGGAACATTTATAATCATAAAGCTTCTCTTTTAAACCGCCGGCAAAATATAAAGCGGAGTGGAATTAAGGGAAAAATCATCTTTTTTTAAAACTTCAGGCAATTTAAACATTGTCAATTTACTCTCTTTTATTGTATCTAAAATTATATTATCTCCATCTTTAATGAAAAACATTTTTCCTATGGATTTTATCGGACTATTATTGTTAAAATAAAAGCCATCTACTGCTTTTAATGGGATGTTTTTGACTATCGAATAACTTTTTAAAAAAATATAGCTTATTTTTATAGACATAAAACTTCCAGGTCCTTTTGCAAAAAAAAGTGATTTGATGGCATACTTTTCATCAATCTCTTTAAATATCTTGGGTAAAATTTCACTTGTTCTTTCGTCAGTAGCATACTGTTTTGTCAAAATGCTATTTTTATATACCCCTACCAATAAGGGAGCCGTCAATGATATGACAACTACATTAACTATTTCTTTTATGCAAAAACCTTTTCAAACTCATTTTCAAACTCATTTTCAAAAGAGACTATTTCGTAATTGTTTTTATCTTTGAGTATTTCAAGGGTTAATAAGTGATTTAAGTCATGACTGCCTGCAAAAGAGTTATATTTACCGATTATCGGCATTCCAAGAAGAGATAAATCTCCAATAGCATCAAGTATTTTATGTCTTACAAATTCATTTGGGTATCTCAAGGGATCACTATTTAACATCTTTTTTTCATCAAGAACTATCGCATTGTCCAAAGAACCTCCAAGTGCCAAACCCATACTTCTTAGCATTTGAACATCTTTTAAAAAACCAAAAGTCCGAGCCTTGGAAATCTCTTTAATATACTCTTTTTTGCTAAAAGAAAAATTATATTCTTGTTTTCTTATGATAGGATGATTGAAGTCTATGGTAAAATTGTATTCAGCAGTTTTTGAAGGCAAAATTTTGGTATATTTTTCTCCTGTAGAGTAAGTTACCTCTTTTTTTATAAGCATAATTTTTTTATTTTTATCCAACTCTTGAATCCCTGCCTCATCAAGCATCATACAAAAACTTGCAGCACTTCCATCCATGATGGGAATCTCAGGAGCATTTACACTTATCCTGATATTGTCTATACCATAAGAGTATATAGCAGACAAAAGATGTTCGATAGTGGAAATAGTTACCCCTTCTTTGTTGCCTATGACAGTAGCCATTCTTGTATCTACTACACTATTTGGTTCAGCTTTTATACTGATATTAAGATCAGATCTAAAAAATACAATACCCACATCAGAATCCAAAGGCTCAAGTACTATTTCAACAGGATCACCCTTGTGCAATCCGATACCAATACCTTTAACTTTCTTAACTATAGTTTTTTGTTTCAAAAACACCCTCTTTTAAAATAATTTTCAATAATACACTATTTTAGTTTAAAATTACATTATATTTATGTTCTTTTTTAAGTTTAAGCAAAATGCATTTTCTATTTTTTATCAATGATTTTTTTTGCATCTTTTATAATATTTGTGATATTGAGCTTTATCCAATGTCTATCCATCCACTCTTTAGGTTGCACCGCAACTCCTTGTACATATACTCCAAAATGCAAATGATCTCCCAGTGCCATTCCGGTTTTTCCGGTTTTTGCGATAACTTCTCCTCTTTTTACGGAATCTCCTTTTTGTACGATAAATTCAGAACAATGTCCAAAAATAGTATAAAGACCCAATTTGTGATCTATTATCATGTTGTTTCCATATATTCCATTAAAATTTGCAAATGAAACAACACCTCTATCCGAAGCTTTTATTTTTGCTCTTGCTATACTTGCAAAATCTATACCCAAATGATATGAGGTGCTGATTTTTTTACCTTTATAAATATCTGTTCTAAAATCTCCAAAAGAAGCAACGACTTTAGAGTTTCTTAAAGGATAAAATGGCTTAATTCTAAAATTTTGCAACATATCATTACCGACTTTAGATGTAATTTTACTTATGAGATCTTCATTTTTCTTTCTAATGACTTCATTTATGTATATAAATTGCTCTATTGGTGTTTTATTTGACATTTTTGGAGCAACATTGTTGATAAAAGTTGCAACTTTATTTTCCAAGAATTTATCTGTCAGTTTTATTGTTCCCTTTTTGTATCTTGCAGATTTAAAAAAAAGAGGTACATGTGCTTTGGAGATATTACCTGCTTTATCTGTTGCGACAATATCCGCTCTAAAGTTATTTTCTCTTATCGGCCATGCTACAAGTGAGATATAGTATCCTTTTTTATAAAATGGTACTGGATAAAACTTTTTACCAAATGGTGTTTTTATATATAAATCTTGTAAATTTTTATCATTTGCTTTAAATACCACAAGAGCACTACCTCCTCTTCTGATGCCATACGAAGAGTTTATAACAAAAAGTTCCGGTCTTTTTGCATCTATAATGATATGTATTTTTTTTGTTGCCTCATTGCCTTCAAAGAAGTTCCATTTACTATAATCAACTACTTTGATATTTAGTGTGAAATTGTTTTGTTTGTATATAAAACTATTTTTTGGAGATTTTATTTTTAAATTTATATTATTTGTGGGATTCTTGTATATTTTGTTTGTAAGAAGTATTGAATTCTTACCGTCACTAAGTGTAGCATAGGCAAACTTTATACCACTATCGTCGCTTAATTTTATACTTAAGGGATTGTTTATATTCCAATATATTTCATTGTTGGCAATAATTTTTGGCTTATTTCGCTCAAATTGTTTTGAAGTAAATAGATAAAATCCTCCACCTATCAATAAAAGAAGTAAAATTAAGGAAATTATACCTGCATAACTCTTTTTTTTTCTCATAAACTAACCTTTTTTAAAATATTTTCTATTATATCATCTATATCTTTTATATTTGCTGTAAAACCGGCTGCATTGCTATGTCCTCCGCCTTTATATAGTAGTGCAATAGAAGAGCAGTCTATATTATCTTTGCTTCTCAACGAGAATTTTGCTTTTTCAGAATTTATTTCGTATATAAAAATACTTAGTTTTACAGTTGCCAAAGATAGTCCTATTTGAACAAATGTATCGCTATCTGATAGAGTTGCACCGGTTTTTTCATAATCTTCAACAGTTAATTTGGATATGCAAATCATGGCATCTTTTTTTAATTCTATTGAGTTTATATATAATTGCATCAATCTTATTTTTGCAAGAGAATTTCTTTGGTTTAAAAATGAGGCTATCTTCGGAGGTTTTGCACCATATTCTACAAGATTTTTTGCTATTTCAAATGTTTTTTTATCTACTCTTTTATATTGAAAAAAACCGCTATCATCAGCCAAAGCCGCATATAAACAGGTTGCACATTCGGGAGAAATTCTTAAATTTGAATTTTGAATAAACTCATATATTATCATTGAAGTGCTTGCAAAATTCTCTCTTATAATATTTATATCTCCAAAAAGTGTATTTGTTTTGTGATGATCAAAATTTATAATCGGTAAATTTTTTATATTTACTCCGGTTCTTTCAAGATTTGCACAATCGACGGTAATGATTAAATCATATCTGTCAGGAAGAGAATTTTTAATTTTTGAAAGCATAGGTAAAAAATCATATTTTTTATCGATTTTGTCTGCTGTATTGAATAGATAAATTTTTTTCTTTAAAGTTTTTAAAGCGATATATAATCCGAGCATTGAACCTATAGTGTCTGCATCAGGGTTAACATGAGAGAGTATAGCAATTGAATTGCTTTTTTGAATCAAGTCTATCGCTTTTTTAAACATATTTTTTACCTTCAAATCGGATTGAATTAAATTATACAAATATTTTTCTAAAAATTTCGTTTGTTGTTGCTTTTATATACAAAAGCTAAGACTTCAGCAACTGCTTTGTATAAAAATTCCGGTATAGTTTTGTCTATATCACAAAGTTTATATAACTCTCTTGCAAGTGGAGGATTTTCTACGATTTGTACCATATGTTTCATCCCTATTTCTTTGATTTTTAATGCTAAATTGTCTATACCCTTGGCTACGACGACAGGAGCTCTATCTTTAGTCTTATCATATCTTATCGCCACGGCATAATGTGTTGGGTTAGTGATAATGACATCTGCATTTGGAACTTCTTGCATCATTCTTTTTTGTGCAAGTTCCATTTGCAATTTTTTTATACGACCTTTAACTGCAGGATCTCCCTCCATCTGTTTCATTTCATCTTTAATCTCTTGTTTACTCATTCTTAAATCTTTGAAATATTGGTATCTGACTATAATAAGATCGCTAAGAGCTAAAATTAAAAATAGAGCCAACATGATTGATGCAAGAAGTAAAACTTTATCTCTAAGCCAAAATATTTGATCAAAAATTGAGTAGAATATGATATGTGGGAGTTGCTTTACAAAAGTCAATAAAAAATAAAATGCGATTGCAAATACAAATGATACTTTTAAAATTACTTTAATACTTTCAATCAATTTTTTCATAGAAAACAGATTGGAAAAACCTTTGATGGGATCTAATTTTTTAAAATTTGGAGTTAAGGGTTTGGTGGTAAATACAAAACCAAATTGAAAAAAACCCGCAAGTATTCCTGCTACTGATACAAAAAGTGCCATAGGCAAAACGATAAGAAGTAACTCTTTCATTGTGTGGATACCTACAGATAAGATAAAATTTTTTGTTATCTCGTCACCTGTAAAAGAGAGATAATATCTATAAAGATTTTCTATCTTATTTGATGCATATTGAAAAAGGGCAAAGAGTGAAATAATTGCAACAAAAAGAGTTATAAAACCACTAAAGTCTTGACTTTTGGGAACATTTCCCTCTTTTCTGGCATCTTCAATCTTTTTGGAGGTAGGTTCTTCTGTTTTTTCTTGATCGTCAGCCATATTCTATCTCTACTCTATCCTCATAGAAAAATCAAGCCAAGTTGCTTGGTGGATTAAACTTCCACTACTTATGGCATTAACTCCCGTTTCGGCAAATTTCAAGATATTATCTTTGGTAATATTGCCACTGGCTTCAAGCAGTATATGTGGAAAATTGGTATTTTTAAATTTGACAACCTCTTTGATGTCATTTATGCTCATATTGTCACACATTATCATATCTGCATCGCATTTCATAGCATATTTGGCAAAATCTACACTTTCGCACTCTACTTCTATTTTTGTTGTATATGGGAGTTTGTATTTTGCATTTTTTATAAAATCTTTTAAATTATTTATTGTTTTTAAATGAGTATCTTTTAGCATTAAGCAGTCGTCAAGCCCCATTCTATGGTTACTCCCGCCTCCGCATCTAACTGCATATTTTTCAAAAATTCTAAGAAGAGGTCTTGTTTTCCTTGTGTCAAGAAGTTTTACACTATTACCCTCTAACTTTTGCATATAGTTATTTACATTTGTGGCTATGCCGCTTGCATGTTGTAAAAGATTTAGCATAGTTCTTTCACACATCAAAAGTTTATTGGCTTTTGCTTGAAAAATAGCAATAATATCTCCGTTTTTTAAACTATCCCCATCTTTTTTAAAAAACTCATACTTTATCTTTTCTATTTTGCAAAGAGATTTTACATATTCCACTCCTGCTAAAATACCCTCATCTTTTGCTATAATTTTAGAACTTACTTTTCTTTTTTCTCCTACAAGTCTAAAAAGATCTCCCCTGCCTATATCTTCTTGCAGAGCCTTTTTTACAAAATTTTTTATCATCAGCTTATCTCCATCATTCTATCAAGTGCGACTTTTGCCCATTTTATGACATTTTTATCTACAATAATTTCATTTTTAAAACTTTTATTCTCAATAGATTTTAAAGTTTCATATAAATCCTCAAGAGTGGTTTCATTCATAGTAGGACACTCCGGTTTTGTGGAGGATAGTATGTATGTATTTTTTTCTCTTAATCTGTTTACCATATTAAATTCTGTTCCAACTACCACTTTTTGTTCGATGGGAAGTTCGGAGATATACTTGATGAGTTGGCTTGTGGAGCCTACGAAGTCTGACATTTCGCAAACTTCAGGTTTGCATTCGGGATGAGTTGCTACTAAAATACCCGGATATTTTTTTCTATAAAACTCTATATCTTCAACACTAAAGAGTTGGTGAACGGAGCAAAAACCGTTGTAGCATATAATCTTAGCTTCTCTTATATCCTCATTGCTGTCTTCACCTATAATAGCAGATTTTAAGCTCATATCTCTTGCTACATTTTGCCCCAAGCACTTATCCGGAACAAAAAATATCTTTTTGTCTTTACTTAGAGCTTTTTGGATAATTTTTTTGGCATTCGAGCTTGTACAAACATATCCGCCAAGTTCACCGACAGCAGCTTTTACGGCTGCACTTGAGTTTATGTAAGTGATAGGTATAAAGTCACTTTTGGTGATACCGTTGTCTTCTAAAATTTTGACATTTTTATTGAAAAAGTCTATATCTATCATCTCTGCCATAGAGCAACAGGCAACTTTTGGCATAAAAACTCTCTTTTTGGGATCTAACACTTTTACACTCTCTCCCATAAAAGCAACTCCACAAAAAATAAGGTAGGGATTTTTATCTTTAGATGCCACTTGGGCTAATTGGAGGCTATCTCCGCTAAAATCCGCCACATTAAAAACTTCATCTTTTTGGTAAAAGTGTGCAACTATGGTAACATTTAAACTCTTTTTCAATCTTTCAATCTCATTTTGCAACTCTATGGTATCCAACAATGACTCCTTAAAAAATATATTGCATTATACCATTAATAACCCTATAACAAAATTTTAGATATGATTAGTCTAATTTTTTAAAGGAAAATAGATGGGTTTTTTGACAAATATTAATATTGACTTTTATCTTTTTGCATATCTTGTAGGAGGAATTCCGTTTGGATATATACTTGCTAAAAAGTTTGGAGGGGT
>JAMOOV010000010.1 GCA_027065125.1 Campylobacterales bacterium
CAGCATTTCGATACAAAACGCTACCTCTCTATACCTGATTCTAACGCATTTCAATTTGCCGAAGATATGGAGATGACACTGTTAGATCTAGCCGGTATCTCTAGGGAAATGACAGAGAGAGAAGCAAACGATATGTTTTTCCAACAAGCAGATGGCGATAGAATGAAGTATAGACAGCTTAGAACACAGTATTTGCAGTCAGTTGAAGCAAATAGGACTTTTGAGGAGATTAAGTCAGATTTCAAAATTCTCTTTTAAAAAAGAACCCAGCCCCTCGCCAGAGGGGATTTTTATCAATCATCAAAAAAACCTTATCACACTCTCAATAAAAGCAGTATGAGAGAGCGAAGCTAGGAGGCTCATACTGTTTTTATTTTACGCCACAAAAAAGGTCGTTATTTTTGACAGTTTTGGAGAGTTTCAAGCATAGTGACATACTCTAAAGAATAGTGACACGAAAATCAAGCAAAAGTGACACGGAAATCAAGGAAAGTGACAAAATGATAAAGTTAAGTGACATTACTAACCCCTACACCAATGCAACTTTTTTGCAAAAGTAGCTGTTTTTCTTTGAAAAACTAGAGGAAACCGAACTAAGAGCCAGAATGAAGATTTTAGGAATTGATATTTTTATCCGAAAAATGCCTATATAGCCCTATTTTATGGGGTTTACCCTCATTTCACATAAAAGTGAAACGAGGACTTTGATTTAACATAAAAGTTAAATCAAAAAAAGAAGTTTAATTTATCATTTTAAAGAGAAAAAACTAATTTCACTGTACTTTTTTATCTCTATTTGTGAATATAGATAAGAGGTTGAAATACATCTCAAAAATTTATTTTACAGGAATTTAGAATGCATATTAATAAAAGTGATTTTGGTGTTAGTAATCTAAAAGACATCACGGCAGAAAAGTTTGAGGATAAAATGATGAAAACATTTTGGCTTTTTGAAGAAAGATTTAAACCTAGTGATACATTATTTGTTTATTTTATTAAGGGCAATGAAAATGCTTTATTGTTCATTAATCGTAAAATAGAAAAACCAAGTGGAAATGACATCTTAATAACAGAAGAAAAATTACCAGCATTTTTCTCAACTTCTCCAGAGGGCAGAAAAGCTTTTTACGAAGCAAGAATTTTAAAGCCCATTAGAAAACTTTTTGAAGATTAAAAAAATGTTAAGTGTTAAAAAACTAAATATGGAACAAGCCCAAACATACTATACACAAGGGCAAGAGAACTACTACACCCACGAGATTGTGGGTGAGTTCTACGGTAAACTGAAAGAAAAACTTAATCTTAATGATCTAAATCATGATGATTTTATCTTTTTGTTGAATGGTAAAGACCCTCAAACAGAAAAAAACTTAGGAGCAAAACGCAATGCGGATTCCGTTCCAGCTTTTGATTTTGTATTTACGCCGGCTAAGTCTTTATCTATTGTCTATGAAGCAGCCGTAAAAGACAACCCAGAACTGGCAAAAAAGTTGTTAAAATTTCACGATAATGCAGTAAATATGACACTAGATCACATTCAAGAAAATCACATAAGAACAAGAGTAACAATTAACAAAAAAAAGCAAGAGATAAAAACAGGAAATATGATCTCCTCAAAATTTATCCATAATACCAGTAGAGAACTAGACCCACTTTTACACACTCATTGTGTAATAGCAAATGTCACACTTTGTGAGGACGGTAAATATAGAACCCTTGATATGGCAAAATTGCTAAAAAAAGATTCTAAAATTGTTAAAAATTTAGGTTCATACTATCGTTACCAACTAAAGCAAGAATTAGAAAAAGCAGGTATGGAAATAAGAGTAACAGACAAGAAACAAAACTTTTATGAACTTAAAGAAGTAAAAGAGGATGTGATTGATGCTTTTTCAAAAAGAAGAAAACAGATTCAAAAAGAAGTAGAAAAAATTAAAAAGAAATTTCCAAATATGAAAGAGAGCGAAGCATACCAAATTGCTACTTTAAATAGCCGAAAAAGTAAAAAAGAGATTGACAGAGATTTAGTCCGAGATAACAATTTATCTCTTCTTAAAAAGTATATAGATCCAACGCAACTATTACAAAACATCACTTCAAAAATGAATGAAAAGCCAAAACCAAAACAAGAACTAGACAACAAAGCATTAAAAAAAGTTATAGCAAAAGCAGAAAATAGCATACCAAGAGAAAAGCATAAAACCGTTGATAACATTGTAGATGAAACTTCTAAAATTCTACTACTCCAAAATGTGAATATGAGTATAGAGAGGATTTATCAGATTGTGAAAAAACAAGTAGAGCATAAAGCAGAAGTAAAAGAGATTCAAGAGGAGTTAAAGCCTCTTAGAACGATGCACGATGTCGTAATTGCTCAGCTCAGAAAAACAAGATTTGATACTTCTTATCTGAATAAAAAATTAGATGCCCTATCGGTTAAAACTACAGAACAAAAACAGGAGGTATTAGAAAATGCAAAATCAAGAACAAAACCAGTTAAAGCTGAATATGCAGCAGAAATTAACGAACGACTTATTAAGTTCAATGGTAGAGATGCAGAAACAGTCAATAAACTTTTTAGCAGAATTAAATCAAAAAGTAGAGATATTGACAGAAGCGTTATTACCGAACGAATCAGAGAACGAATCAGAGAACGAGTCGGAAGAGATGAGTCTCAAGGATTTAATGATGGTACAAATAGAGGGATTACAACAGATAGAAGATTTATTGTTACAAGAGAGGAATTAAAAAAAGACTCTCAAACAATAAAAGAAATGTTTGCAAAAGAAAAAGCACAAGGTCATCAACGTTGATTTTGTGAATATATATGTATGACATAAGCAATTAGTTGAGTTGAAAACTCTCATATTTTAAATTACAAGGAGATACCAATGAAAGGTACACAAATCGTAGAAAAGTTAGAAAATGCCATTACAGGACTAGACCACACAAAAGTTACATGGATAGAGAAATATAAAGTTATCGAACTTAAAGAACAGGCACGGGTATTAATTGACTCTATTATTGCCTTAGAGGGC
The DNA here is from genome assembly GCA_027065125.1 of Campylobacterales bacterium. Classification (GTDB taxonomy): domain Bacteria; phylum Campylobacterota; class Campylobacteria; order Campylobacterales; family JALSKU01; genus JALSKU01. The sequence continues at coordinate 3,039 of JAMOOV010000010.1, forward strand.
GATGATTTTGAAACAGCTAAAGAGACAGCAATTGAGTTTTTAACCATTACAGAGCCAATTATTGAGGCTATACAAGCAGGAAAAGGACAAACAGATGGAATTTTTTAGTAAGAAGTACACAATACTTGTAAACGATGAACCCTTAACCATCATTACAAAAAATGGTGAAGTAAAAAAAGCAACTTTTATGGACAAAAAAGTAGCGTTTGAACTTGATAAAAAAACGGTGGAAGATTTGAAAAAATTTCCAAGTAAAATAATTAACGGTTCAAATCTTGAAAAAAATGATGTGTTCACAAAAAATCTCTCAAAAATGCTTGAACAAAATCTTAAACGAGCTATTGAAAGAAAAGATATGAAGGTACTATCACGGTTTGCACAGAGCAATATTGTACCAGAAGCTATGGAAACTAGATTTATGGAGGCTATTAACCGCCCAAGAGGTTTAAGAGGAATGCTTACAAATGCCCTTAATAAAACAAATAACCTCATTCAAACAATGGCGACTAAAATTGATAGATACTTTGATAAAATGAAAATGCAAACAGCGAACAGAAAGCTTGATGAACATCTTCAGAAGTATCAAAACAAATATATGAATCAAGTTCAAAACATTACTAAAGATGAAAAAAATAAAATCGTGGATGCAAAACTTACAAAATTAGCTGATACTTTTTTAAATCAGAATCCAGAACTAAAAACAGATATGGATCTAGAACTTAATTCAAAGCATAAATTAAAAGCAGAGGAATATTTTAAGCAAGCAGCAGCACAGGGATTCAGCTCACGAGATGCCAAAATAGCACTCTACCAGACAGTGGATAAACATTTGTTTCAGGAAAGAAGCATGGAATTATATGAGAGCAAAAATCGCATAAGTGATTTAGAGCGTGAAATTCAGCAACTAAAGAGACAGCAGTCTATGAAAAATGAGACACTTGAAGATTTTAAAACACTCTCAACAGGTGTAGATGCCATCAAAGCCATTGATTTATTAGCACAAAACAAAGAGTATCAAAATCTATCACCAAAAGAGCAGGTAGCGTTTGAAAATCAAACTATTTTTAAGCAAGAACCAGTGCAGGATAGAGCCAAAGAGCTAGAAGCAATAGCTAAAGAGTTACAGCAACCGCAGCAAAGCAAAATCTTATCTTTTACAAAAGAAGAATTAAACAATGAGTGGAAAGTAGCTCAAGCTCAAAATCGCTCAAGTGAAATCCCAAGTTCAAAGTTTATGAATCTATCCGCTATCAAATTCAATGGTATCAGCGAATCAAGACTCAATAAATACGCTGAACAAATGAATGAGATGAGGGAAAAAGGCAAAAATGTACCAAGTAAAGAAAAAGTAACAGAGTTTATACAGGGGAGTTTGAAAAACGCTGCACACCTACAAGATTACGGCTACGTAAAAGAAACGCAACCGGGTGAGTATAAATTTGTTGATGAAAAAAGTAAAAATGTACTTTATACCCAACTAAAGAACAACGAACAAGTAATTGATATGAAAAGCCGTTTACAGGACTTATCAAGTGAAAAGAGCTTTGATAAACTCATTAAATCTGATGGAAGTATAGATGTTGAAAAAGTAGCACTCTATGCCTCAAAACTCTCTCAAATTGCAGAACTTGCCG
>JAMOOV010000011.1 GCA_027065125.1 Campylobacterales bacterium
TAGCCCCGTTTGATTTTGAGTTTAAAGCAGTAACAATCTCTTATGGTATGGGTGAAAATCTTGATAAATTAAAGATGCATTGTGATGAATACGAGATACCTTTTGAAGTGTACAATACGGATACATTCGAATTGGCAAAGGATAAGATAAGAAAAAATTCCTCTTTTTGTAGCTTTTTTTCAAGAATGAGAAGAGGTGCTTTGTATAGTGCGGCTTTAAAGAATGGATACAATAAAGTTGCTCTTGGACACCATTTCGATGATGCGGCAGAGAGTTTTTTTATGAATTTTATGTATAATGGTGCTTTGAGAAGTTTACCGCCTAAATATAAGGCTAAAAATGGTTTAGAAGTCATAAGACCTCTTATTTTAGTGCGAGAAAGACAACTTGTGGATGCAGCAAAAAATAATGAACTTCCTCTTGTTGGGGATGAGGCTTGTCCTGCTTTTAGATTTGATATAAAAATGCCTTATGCAAGAGCAAATACAAAAGAGTTACTAAAGAAGTTAGAGAGTGAAAATCATCATCTTTTTATCTCTTTGAAGGCTGCATTTGAACATATACATAAAGATAGCTTTTTGGAGGTTGGCGATGTTTAGATGGTTAGTCGTATCTTTTTCAATTCTATTTTTAGTAGGTTGTGCACCGACATATAAGGTGCAAAAACACTATATCTTTCCAAATGATAATGCATCTAAAAAATGTTTGGATAATTGTCGAATTAAAAAAGATATTTGCAAAAGAGATTGTGAAACAAACTATAAAAAGTGTCTTGATAGTGCCTATGAAAAAGCTCAAGATATATACTCTTTATCGGATATGGAATATCAAAGAAAATATAATGAGTATCGAAATGATTTTAACAGATACTATATATCATTGAGTGTTTGGCAAAGAAGCTACGATCAGAGCTATAAAGATTTTATATATTTTTCAAAACAGTGTAAAAAATTTAAGCAAAAATATGCCTGCAAAAGAAAAATTGAATTGGATTATACTTTACGAAGGCTTTTGGAGACAAAACCGAAAGAGCCGACAAAACCGACGAGAAGTAGTTTCGAGGAGATTTTATCCAAACAGCAATTATACTGTAAAAATAACTGCGAATGTGATGATGAATATGATATATGTTTTAACGGATGCGGTGGCAAGATAGTGGTTGAAAAAATATGTATAGAAAATTGTAAACAATAAAGGATGGAAGTTGAGAAAAATAGTCTGTCAAAAATGTTTATACTATTATGTAACTTGGCAGAGTGCAACTCCACATGGATGTAAAGCTTACGGTTTTAGATCAAAATACATTCCTTCTCAGATCGTCAAAAAAAATAGCTCTCTTGAGTGCCAACTTTTTAAGAACAGATCGGATAAACAAGGATAAATCTTTTGATTAACCATAAAATCAAAACAAAAAGGATATAAATTTGAGCAATTTTACTAAACAGGTTATATATTTAACTCTTACACTTTTAACCTTAATTTTCGGATATGCCTATTTAAGATATGCATATAAAGTAACCGATACAATGCCCTTTACTCAAGAGATAGTTTTGACGATTTTAGGGACATTGGCAACCATTTTTATAACGGCTTTACTCTTAAATAAGCAGACGGAAGTGGAGATAGAAAAAGAGCAAAATATAAAGTTTTTAGATCTTAAAGCCACTACATACGAAAGGCTTTTGGATCAGCTTGAAGAGATGTCTTTGGTAAATCATTTTGACGAAAAAGAGATAACAAAGTTACAATTTATCACCCATAGACTCGCAATATTTTCTTCTCCCAATGTTTTAGAGGAGTACAATAGATTTTTAAAAGTAATAGACGAGATATCCAGAGATGGTAATTTTTTAAAAGATATAGAGGTATTGTCCGAAGCGATAGGCAAACTTACCATACAAATAAGGTATGATTTGTTAGACGAACAGAGTGTCAAGAATCTTTATACTAAAACTCAGATAAAAAATATCATTGTAAACAATTCGGATAAATTGAGCTCTATAAAAATCAATTAGTCCCGTCGCCTCTTTTATGGGCGACGGAAGCAATATTATTTAATTCTTATAGAGATATCTTCTCCATTGGAATCTATCAGGAGGTTATCACCCTCTTTGACTTGATCGGATAGTATCATGTCGGCAATACTGTCCTCAACATATTCATATATGGCTCTTTTTAGAGGTCTTGCACCATAAACCGGATCAAAACCCGCTTTAGCCAAGAACTCTTTAGCATTATCGCTTAACTTGATGCTTATATCTCTTTGAGCTAATCTCTCTTTTAAATCTTTAAGCATTATTTCAACTATCTCTTTTATCTCCTCAAGTCCAAGAGGATTAAAAATGACTATATCATCAAGTCTATTTAAAAACTCCGGCTTGAAGTTTAACTTCAATTCATCCATGACTGCTTTTTCTCTGTCAGTAGGATCACTAAATTCCATTATTTTATCACTTGCTATATTTGAAGTGAGTATGATAATGGTATTTTTAAAGTCCACCGTTACACCTTTGTTATCGGTCAATCTTCCGTCATCAAGAACTTGCAATAAGATATTGAAAACATCCGGATGAGCTTTTTCTATCTCATCAAATAAAAGTACACTATAAGGGTGTCTTCTAACCGCTTCAGTAAGTTGTCCTCCCTCATCATATCCTACATATCCAGGAGGTGCACCGACAAGTCTTGAAACGGCATGTTTTTCCATATATTCGCTCATATCAAATCTGATAAGCGATTTTTCACTATCAAATAGGAATTTAGCAAGAGTTTTAGCCGTTTGAGTCTTACCCACTCCGGTAGGTCCAAGAAACATAAAGCTACCTATTGGCTTACTATCGCTACTAAGTCCCGCTTTATTTCTTTTTATAGCTCTACTGACTGCTTTTAGGGCGGTATCTTGACCTTTTACCTCTTTTCTAAGCTCATCTTCTATATGCAAAACCTTTTCTTTTTCGCTTTGTAGCATTTTAGTTACGGGAATACCCGTCCATTTGCTAACGATTTTAGCTATCATTTCCTCATCAACACTATTTTTAAGGAGTGTACCACTTTCTTGCATTTTATTCCATTGCTCGTTCAACTCCTCCTCTTTTTTTATAAGTTCTGGGATTTTTCCATACTCTATCTCTGCTGCCTTGTTAAAATCACTCGCTCTTTTTGCAAGTTCAGCTTCTCTTTTTAATTCATCAATTTTTGTTTTGAGTTTAGCTATCTCGTTAAAAACTTTTTTCTCGTTTTCAAATTGATGTTTCAGCGACCTTTTTATTTCCTCTTTATCTGCAAGCTCTTTTTCTATCTCTTTGAGCCTTTCTTCATTTTTCTTGGACTTATCCATTTTAAGAGCCTCTTTTTCGACAAGTAGAGCATTTATCTCTCTTTTTACTTTAGATAGTTCCATAGGCTCACTCTCTATTTGCATTTTAAGTTCAGCCGCTGCTTCATCTATCAAGTCGATGGCTTTATCGGGCAAAAATCTATCGGTTATATATCTGTCACTTAGTTTTGCTGCAGCTACCAAAGCACTATCAAGTATAGTTACATTGTGGTGAGCTTCCAACTTCTCTTTTATTCCTCTAAGGATTTGTAAAGCTTCGTTAATGTTTGGCTCTTCGACTTTTACGGGCTGAAATCTTCTTTGAAGTGCCGCATCTTTTTCAAAATATTTTCTATACTCTTTTAGAGTTGTAGCCCCAATAGTGTGAAGTTCTCCTCTTGCAAGGGCAGGTTTTAGCATATTTGCCGCATCCATGCTACCTTCGCTTGCTCCGGCACCTACAATGGTATGTATCTCATCTATAAATAGTATGATATTGCCATCTTTTTTTACCTCTTCGATAACCGCTTTTAGTCTATCTTCAAACTCTCCTCTATATTTTGCACCGGCGATCAAAGCACTCATATCAAGTGCGATAACTCTTTTGTTTTGCAAACTTATAGGTACAACTTTTTCCACTATCCTTTGAGCCAATCCTTCAACGATAGCTGTTTTCCCCGTACCCGGCTCACCAAGTAGAATAGGGTTGTTTTTGGTCTTTCTTATGAGAATTTGCATGATCCTTTGTATCTCTTCATCTCTTCCGATAACCGGATCAAGCTCATTTTCTCTTGCTTTTTTAGTTAAGTCTATGCCATATTTTTCTAAACTTTCAAGATTTTCATCGGCACTTTGAGACTCTATTTTCTTGCCTCCTCTTATAGCTTCAAGACTCTTTTTAAATTCCATTAAATCTAAAAATTTTGAAAATATACTTTTAAAAGGCTCATTTTCAAGATTTGCCAAAAGCCAAGTATCGACCGCAAGGAAGCTATCTCCTATGGAGTTCATCATACCTTCGGCATTTTGTAGAGTTTCAGCTAATTTTCTTGAAATTTTGATATTTTCTTTTGTTACAGTTGAAACCTTAGGCAATCTATCAGCTCTACTTTTTACTTCAAGCTCAATAGCCGCTTTATCGATATTCATTTTATTTAATGCTTGATTTAATATGGAAGCACTATTACTAAGAAGTCCCCACAGCACATGTATATCTTCTACTTCGCTATTTTTATTGTGGAGTGCCAAAGAAATACCGCTCTCTATCGCTCCTGTCATTTGGTGTGTTAATTTTTCAAATATATTTTTCATT
>JAMOOV010000012.1 GCA_027065125.1 Campylobacterales bacterium
CAGGTGGGTGAGCTGGCTGAAACCACATCCCTGCTAAGGATGCGTACTGGTAACGGTACCGAGGGTTCGAATCCCTCCCTGTCCGCCATTTTAACAATCTCACTCAATCTTAAGAAACCTCAAAAATTAATCCCCATAAGCAAAATATAATTTAAATTAGCATAAAATAAAATTTTTGGATTATATATTTATTGTAATGTATATTTTGAATGGTAAAATTCAATAAAAGGATAAAAATGAAAATAACAAATGTTATTGCCGTAACAGTAGGTGCGATTTTTTTTGCAGGATGTGCCGGTACTACACCAAATCTTGGCTCAATAGGCAAATCAAGTAATTACGAAAGTAAAAATAGAGTAAAAGATTTTAAAAAAATATCTAAAGATTTAGTCAAAAATAAAAAAGATGATCTTCTTTGGCAATTGGATGCCGGTTTGATATCAAAATATGCTTATGATTACAATCAAAGTGTATTTTTCTTCGATAAATCTGAAGAAAAAATAAAAGCATATGATAAAAAAGTTTTAGCAGGTAAGCTTTTATCCAATATTGGAGCTACTTTAACAAATGATACTTTTTTGGATTATACACCTAAGATTTATGAAGGCATAATGGTAAATACATATAAAGGTATAGATTTTTTAAGTGAGGGCAAAAATGCATATGCAAGAGTCGAGTTCAATAGGGCATTGGACAGGCAAAGAAGAGCAAAAGATTTTTTTGCAAAAGAGATTGCCCAAGAGAAAAAGAAAATTGAAGAAGAAAATAAGAAAAAATTAAAAAAGAAAAATATAAAAGGTTTTGATCTTCAAAAAGCTACTAAAAACAGTAAAACAACAAGTGCGATAGAGAAACGATATACAAATCTTTTTGCTTTCAAACCATATCCAGATTTTGTAAATCCATTTACAAATTATGTTGCCGGTATATACTTTTATAATATGCATGATTATCGAAAAGCTACAGAACTTTTAAAAGAAACATACGGTATGATCAAAGGAAATGAAGATGGGACCACCTATGTAAGAGATGATCTATCTTTGGCTATCAAGGCTGCTAAATCTATAGGATTAAAAAAATCCAATAAGCACTATGCTTGGATATTTTTTGAAAACGGTCAAGGTGCAACAAAAAAAGAGATGAGGATAGATATCCCACTTTTTCTTTTTACAAGCAAAGCATATTATACTGGTATAGCATTGCCTACTTTTAAAGAAAATAGTGAAGCTTATCCATATTTGATAGTCAATAATGGAAAAAAAATAGTTAGAACAAAAAAGGTTGCCGATATGGATAAAATCATAAAAACTGAATTTAAAAAAAGATTTAATGCGATTATGCTAAGGGCAATAGCAAGAACTGTAACACAGACTGTAATACAGTATCAATTGAGAAAAAGAGGAGGCTTGATAGGAGGCTTGATAGGGTCTGTTTATCAGGGTGTAATGAATAGGGCAGACACCAGACAATGGAAACTGTTGCCGAAAAATTTTCATATCGCCAGAGTTTTATTAAAAAATCTAACCGTAAAAATAAAAAATCCAATGGGTAACGACATCTTAAAACTAAATTTAGATACAAATAGCAATTATATGATATTTGTAAGAATAATTAATAAAAATGGAGATATAATACATAATGAAGTTAAATTTTAAGGAGATTTGATGATGAAAGTTTTAAAATATTTATTGATATTTGGTATGCTTTTGTATTTTAGCGGATGTGGAATGGCTGACAAGAGTGCAAGCAATGTGTTAAGAAGTGACACCAACCAGCATATAATAAATAATATTCCCTTAGATAGAAAGGTTAGTGTTGCAGGTTTTAGATCTAAATTTCACAATGGTTTATTGCTGGCAGAGGTTGATATAAAAAACAATGAGCAGGCAAGTTATGATTTGGAGTATAAAATTAGTTGGCTTGATGATACTGGTTTTGAAGTAAGTAAAACTCCGTGGTTACCATTATATATTAATGCTATGGAGTTGAAAAGTATTCAAAAGATAGCGACTAATCCAAAAGCCGAATCATTTAAATTTTATCTTAGATTAAAACAATAAGGAGTTAAGAATGAATATAACAAAAAAGATATCAAATCATCTCATAGTAGTCGGATCTGCTATGATTCTTTTAACAGGATGTGCAAGTACTGGACCTTCGTATGGCGGGAAAGCTCACTACATCAATGAAGACAAAGCAGGTACATCAACCCCTACAACTTTAGGATTGGATTATAAAGATTTTAGAAAAGCATCTATGGATGCAGTTCAATCCATGCTTAAAAGTGGTGCATTAAATAAGCGAGGAGGCGGTAGGTATGTGTTGGCCATATCTGACATCATCAATGATACAACTCAAAGGATTGATGTAGATCAATTGGTTAAAAGTATAAGAATAGCACTTTTACAAAGCGGAAAAGTTGTTGTTACAACTGCTGTAAGGGCTGGAGGTCCTGAGGATAAAATGAGCTTTTCAGCAAGACAACTTAGAAAAAGTTCCGAATTCAACCAAAAAACTGTTGCAAAAAAAGGACAAATGATAGCACCGGACTTTTCATTGAGCGGAAAGATAATAGAGAGAAAAAGTTCACTTGGAGACGGACAAGTTAAAGTTGACTACTATTTTCAATTGACCTTGACAGACATAAAGACAGGATTGGCTTACTGGGAGGGTGAAACCGTAGTGCAAAAAGCCGGCAGCAACAAAAGTGTAAGCTGGTAGGAGGCTTAAATGAAAATGATAAAATATATCTTTCTATTTGTTGTCATTTCTTGTAGTATTGTCTTTGCAGACAATACTGTAATAGATGCAAAAAGTGTTCAAGAGCAAAACAAAATCAGCAATCCTAATAACAATGTAGATATACCTGCATCAGATACTATTGATGATTGGGCGGATAAAGCAATTCACAGATTTGGGATTGATGATTTTGGAGAGCATAATGGAAAATTTTTCTTTTATGCGAGTCAGAGTGTCGCTTTGAAGCCTATAGATCCTCAATTTGGAGATGCATTGATAAATGCATATGACAAAGCGATGATGAAATTGCAAACCAAATATCTTATGGCAAGATTTGGTAATGTGATGGTCAATAAGATAAAGAGTTTTTATTCAGACAGATCTACGGATGCAAAAAATATAGAATTACCAAAACCAGGTAGCAGGGGATTTTTGGGAAAATTGCTAAAGGTGTTAAACAAATCTCTTGATGTTGCGGATAAAAAGCTTGATAAAGAGCTTATTTCTCTTGGAGTTAGCGAAGATGAATTAAAACAGATGACTCCAAAGATTAAAAAAGATACTTTCAGAGATAAATTTATAAAACAAACTATTAGAAGAGCTTCTGGTAGTATTGCAGGTCTATTTCCTATACAAACAGCTTTGGCAACAGATAAAAAAAGTAGTTATGTTGTTGGAGTTATAGCTGTAGCATCGCCTAAGACTATACAAATAGTTAAAGATATAAGATTGCATAGAAAAAGTTTGATTAGAGGACGAGGAAAAGATGTAAAAGAGTTTATTCCTCAAGATCCGAAAAAATATCTTCAAACTTTTGGTGTCAGACTTGCCTATGATAAAGACGGAACTCCGATGATAGTTTCTTACGGTATGGGTTCTTATGTATTGGATAGTGGCGACGATTATATAAATGACCAATACAAATCTGAAGCAAAAGAGAATGCAAAAAGTAATGCGGATGCACAAATTGCAGAGATAGTTAACGGATATTTAAGTGTAAGACAAGTAAGAAAAAATGGTGAAGAGATAAGAAAATATGTTGAAAGAGAAGTAAAGGCAAATTCGGATACTATTGAAAAAAGCATTAAAAATATCATAAAGATTACAAACAATTCGGCAAGAAGTAGTGCAAGAGCCAGTTTAAAAGGTATCTCTACAGTCAAAACATGGAGATACACTCTTGATAAAAAGATAAAATTTGTCGGAGCTATAAGAGTATGGAGATATAGTACTTTAAAAGCTGTAGAAGACTTTGGCAAATATAGAAAAAAAACCAAACATAGAAAATATCAAGAAAAATTAGGAGAGAGTAAAGTTGTAAATGATATCAATGATTTTTAGAGAACAAAGCATAATAGAGAAGGAGGTCGGCAAGTGAAAAAATCAACTTTTTTTATCTTTTTTATATTTCTTGGCATTAGTATAAATGCTAAGATATTAACAAGTTATAGTATTGCCCAGGGAGTTGGAGATACAAGATCGGAAGCTATAAAAAATGCTTTGATTGAAGTTGTAAAGCAAACAAACGGTGTAAGTATCGCCTCCGCAAGAAGCTATAGTAAAAGTATCAGGCAAACAGGTATATCTGTAAATTCTAATAGCTTCAATAGTTTTGCAGTAAGCGAGCATTCAAGACAAAAAATAGTAGAGGCAACAAGAGGTTTCATAAGATCTTATAACATAATAGACAGCTATAAAGAGGGTGGCAATTGGCATGTAAAAGTAAGAGTAAAACACTTAAGATACAAAGTCCCCGGTTTTAGCCATAGAAGTAGAAGAAAAATGGTTATTTTCCCTCTTGAGTTTAAATCAACTTACAATATACTCAATTCATATGAAAATGGAAAAGAGGTTTCGACAAGAGTTACA
>JAMOOV010000013.1 GCA_027065125.1 Campylobacterales bacterium
GCATCGGCTTCAGTATCAAATGTTCTAATTTTTGCATGTTTGAACATTCTTCTTGTAGCTATCTCGCCTGTTACACCAAGCTTGGTAACTATAGTATATTGAGGCTTGTCCAAATCTTTCCATGATTTTTTACCCTTTGCAACACTTGCTCTTACAAGCATAGTTTGCCCGATATTTATATATGGATTTGCAAAATTTATCTTTAGGTTTCTCTTTTGAGTGATTGTCATACCGGAGATGATAATATCATATTTGTTTGCCAATAAACCTGCTATGATACCGTCCCAAGCAGTAGGTACAAGCTTAAGTTTAACACCCATATCTTTAGCCATTTTTCTTGCCATATCTACATCAAAACCTATAATATTTCCTTTTTTATCTTTCATTTCAAAAGGCATATATCCTGGCTCCAAACCAACTCTAAGAACACCTTTTTGAACTATTTGGTTCAAGGTGGACTTTCTCCATAAACCCATATCTGATGCCATTAAGTTCACACCAAACACCAAAAGCAATGCTACTAAAATTTTCTTCATACATACTCCTTAAAAAATTTTCAATATAATTTTACACAACTATACTTAAAGTTATGGTAAATTTGACAAAATCACACTATTTAGCCACTTACAAAGTCAAACTTCACAAACAGATAGTATCTCTTCATAGTAATTTTTTGAAACTAAAAAAATCTCTACAGGGAAATAATCTTGGTATTTTATGGCTTAATGATAAAAATTACTTTATAAGATTCTATATTTAATGATTTTTAAAATTTTGTGAGATTTGGCTGAAAATTTTATTTTATTGTGATTTGATTTAAGTTATCTATAATATTATTTTTTATATAATGCAAACCTAAAATTTTTTACGAAGGAAATTCTTATGGCAAATCATAAGTCAGCTGAAAAAAGAATCAGACAAACAAAAAAGAGAACGGAAAGAAATAGATTTTACAAAACAAGAATTAAAAATATAACTAAAGCAGTAGAAGCTGCGGTTGAAAGTGGTAATGTTGAAGCTGCCACTGAAGCATTAAAAAAAGCAAACAAAAATATTCACAAATATATTAGCAAAGGCATATTGAAGAAAAATACAGCCGCAAGAAAAGTTAGCAGACTTCACAATCTTGTAAACTCTTTAACAAAAACTGCTGCATAATTAAAAAGTTAAGTAGTTATATATGTTAAGAGAAAAGTTATCTCCTTTTCTTGAACGATATAATGAAATAACCAAACTACTTAGTTCTTCAGATATAACTAATGATATAAAAAAAATGACTGCTCTATCCAAAGAGCAGTCTGATTTAACCCCTATAAAAGAAAAAGCACAAGAGTACATAAGTATATGCGAAAGTATCGAGGAAAACAAAGAACTCCTTGAAGATAGTGAACTTGGAGAACTTGCCAAAGATGAACTTAAAGAGCTTGAGCCAAGAAAGATAGAACTTGAAGACAAAATAAGACTTTTGCTACTCCCAAAAGACCCAAATGACGATAGAAATGTATATATTGAGTTAAGAGCAGGTACTGGTGGAGATGAAGCGGCTCTTTTTGTAGAAGATCTTTTTAAGGCATATCTTAGATATGCTGAACTAAAAGAATGGAAAGCCGAAATCATATCCAGTAGCGAAGGAAGTGCCGGCGGATACAAAGAAATGATAGTTCTCATAAAGGGAAAAGGTGCATATAGTCGTCTAAAATATGAGGGTGGGACTCATAGAGTGCAAAGAGTACCTCAAACAGAATCTCAAGGCAGAGTTCATACTTCAGCTATAACAGTTGCTATCATGCCCGAAGTCGATGATGTAGAGATAGATATAAATCCTAATGATTTAAAGATAGATGTTATGAGAGCAAGCGGATGTGGCGGACAGTGTGTAAACACCACAGATAGTGCAGTTAGAATTACCCATATACCCACAGGACTTGTGGTAACAAATCAAGACCAAAAATCTCAACATAAAAATAAAGACAAAGCCATGAAAGTCTTAAAAGCAAGACTTTATGAACTTGAATTACAAGAAAAAGCCAAAGAAAATGCCGATATAAGAAAAACACAGGTAGGAACGGGTGATAGAAGTGGCAGGATAAGAACTTACAACTATCCTCAAAACAGGATAACAGATCACAGGATAGGATTGACACTCTATAGACTTGATGCGATTATGCAAGGCGGTTTATTTGATGAAATTATCGATCCGTTATTGACTCATTTTCAAGCAGAAGCTATCAAAGAAGCAGGTATTTAAAACAGTTGTTGTCAGTGATACATCCATAGTATTAGAGAGCTTCCAAGAGAGTATTTTCTTGGTATTCCAGTCAATAATAGCTGTCAAATATGTAAAGCCTAATCGCATGAGTAGCCTACGAACTCTCCTTGTGCCGTAATATGGATATTTAGTATGAATGATATCTTCATCTGAACTAAACGGTATTACTGACTCATAGTATAAATCCTTTTGTAAATTTAACCAAGTTTGTTATTTTACAAAACTTGGTAAGTTTCTGGATTTACACAGTTGATTTTACAGTGCCAGCTCTTTAGCTTTCCCACTGCCCAATTTCTTTCAATGGTAACTTCGCCCAATGTTTTTGCCATTACATCTTTTTGTTTTTTAAGAAATTGTATCTCCTCTTTATACTCTTTGACTACAGCACTCTTATCAAATGCCAGTGATGCATTTTCTAAAAACTGTTTTTTCAGTTCTGTAGATTCTTAGGTAATAATTTATATTTGCTTGCTATCTCATTCAAAGTCTTTTCACCTTCTAAAATTTCAAGAACTACTTTGGCTTTAAATTCAGCACTATATGTTGTTCGTTTTCTGCTCATTTTATGTCTCCTGTTTTTCTTGTTTCATTCTATCATTTAGGAATATAAATATTTTTGAAATTAGTTATTTTTTCTGGGGACATTATAGGAACTAATTATTGTCGAATGAGTTGTCTTTTTTATATTATATGGGTTGCTACTTACTGTACAGTGGTCTCTTTTGATACTCTTTTGGAGTTATCATATAAATAGTTTTGAAAGCTCTATAAAAATGAGCTTGATCATAAAAGCCCAGATCAAGTGCTATCTGAGATATATCTTGTCCTCTGTCTAAAAGAGTTTTGGATATAGAAACTCTTTTGTTTAGTTGATATCTAAGAGGAGATAGTCCATATCTCTCTTTAAAAACTCTTGATAGATAACTTTTATTGAGTTTTGATAACTTTGATAATTCTTCAAGAGTTATATTTTTATCAAAATTTTTATCTATAAAATCTCTTATTTTTTTCAAAGAACTTTCATCGTCAGCATCTGTTTCTATAAAATGGTTTGATAATTTGTATAAAAGTTTATCCACATCTCTTTTTATCAACAAATCAAAAAGCGATTTATCGTTTATTGTGAAGTTATTTAGACTCTGTTTTGAGTTTATATGTAAAATGTGATAGTTTGATACTTTGTCGTAGTGATTGATTTTATGGACTTGAAAAGGGTTAATAATACAAAGAGAGTTTGGTTGTAAAACAACTTCATTTTTGCCAATTTTATATATTATAGTGCCTTTTTGTATGGATGTGATGCAGAGATTTTCATGGTAGTGAAATCTGTAATTTGTTTTTATGGTTTTAAAAATATAGAGCCAAAAATCTCTCTTTTTTTGTAAATAAATCATAAAAAAGTATATCAATTAAAAGCTTAAATTTAAGATTGTTTTGCTATAATTTTATTCCACAAAGTGGGGCATTAGCTCAGTTGGGAGAGCACGATGCTGGCAGCGTCGGGGTCAGCGGTTCGAGCCCGCTATGCTCCACCATTTCAATAATCTCACTCAATCTTAAGAAACCTACAAAATCCCCTAAAATTCGATACTTGTAAGCAAATTATAATCTAAATTAACCTTATGAAATGTTGCTTTTTTAGTTACATAGGTTGTTACTTTTCATAAAAAGGTATAAAAGCGACTTTGAAAAAAAGTAACAATAAACCTTATCAAACCCTAAATAAAGGGTTTTGATAGCAAGGAAAAATTATGCCCAGGGTTACAAAACCATTAACAGAGATTGAAATAAAAAGAGCTAAGCCAAAAGAGAAAGATTTTACTTTGGCAGACGGCAAGGGGTTGCAATTACTCATAAAAGCAAATGGTAGAAAAGTATGGGAGTTTGTATATACAAGTCCTACAAAAAGAAAGAGAAGAAAAGCTACATTTAAAACCTATCCCGAAGTATCTCTAAAACAAGCAAGAGAAAGAGCTAATGAATACAGAGAGCTTATCTTTAAAGATATTGACCCGATAGACTATTTCAGAGAGAAAAAAGAGGAGAGCAAATTGAAAGATAAAGGCTCTTTGGAAAAAGTTTTTAATAAATGGATAGAGGAGCAAAAAGATAATTTAGCAAATAGCACATATAAAAAGAAAAAATCACTAATACATAGTCAACCCTGAAAAATCCAAATCCCCAAAGATTAACCATTCTACATCTTCAATTCTACCATAATTTTAAAACCATTAAAAATAGTGCTAAATATTTTTCTCTTTGAGTATTTTTAGTATAAGCTA
>JAMOOV010000014.1 GCA_027065125.1 Campylobacterales bacterium
ATGCTTGATTTAATATGGAAGCACTATTGCTAAGAAGTCCCCACAGCACATGTATATCTTCTACTTCGCTATTTTTATTGTGGAGTGCCAAAGAAATACCGCTCTCTATCGCTCCTGTCATTTGGTGTGTTAATTTTTCAAATATATTTTTCATTTCTGATCCTTTATTATTTTTTTGGAATTATACAACATTTAGTCTATCTTTGTCAAGTTTTATTAGTAAAATATCTTAATTTATCTAAAAAAAATGATTTATTTGCTCCATATTTCTAATTTTTTAAACTTCTTATTTATTTTAACAATCCATTTAGGAAATTTTAAGTAAAATATCAATTTTAATATAGATTACAAAAATAGGAAAATAAAATATGAAAAAAACCAATTTGATTACTTTCGGTTTTGCAAGTACCCTTATAGGCGGAGCCCTTCTTCTTTCAACAACACTTTTTGCACAAACCAAGCAAACTACCAAAGAGAGCAGACTACAAGCTTTATCAAAATTTTCAAAAGTTCTTGGAAGTATTGAAAAGTATTATGTTGACGACTTAACTATGAATAAAATTATCAACAAAGCTATAGCAGGATTATTGTCCAACCTTGATGCACACTCCTCTTTTCTTGATAAAAAATCTTTTAAAGAGATGCAGATACAGACAAACGGAGAATTTGGTGGACTTGGCATAACTGTCGGTATGAGAAACGGAGTTTTAACAGTCATTTCTCCTATAGATGATACACCTGCATACAAAGCAGGTGTAAAAGCAGGAGATATAATCCTAAAAGTCAATGATAAATCAACATTAAATATGACTATAGATGAAGCTGTTTCTCTCATGAGAGGTAAACCCAAAACAAAAATTGTTTTAACTGTTGTAAGAAAGGGAGAAAATAAACCTATTAAGATAAAAATTACAAGAGATATAATTAAAATCAAATCAGTATATGCCAAAGAGATAGAAAATAAAGATATATTGTATATCAGAGTTACAAGTTTTGATAAAAAAGTAGTTGATGGAGTTAAAAAAGCTTTAAAAACATTTCCGCATAAAAAAGGTATAATTCTTGATCTTAGAAATAATCCCGGAGGTCTTCTCTCTCAAGCAGTCGGACTTGTTAATCTTTTTGTTAACAAGGGTATAATCGTATCTCAAAAAGGAAGAGTCAAGAGTGAGAATACAGAGTATAAAGCCACAAAAGATGGTACTATAAAAAATATCCCTATCGTTGTACTTGTAAACGGCGGAAGTGCCAGTGCGAGTGAGATTGTCAGCGGTTCTTTGCAAGATCACAAAAGAGCTGTCATAGTGGGAGAAAAAACTTTTGGAAAAGGTAGTGTTCAAGTAATACTTCCTATAGATAAAACAGAAGCGATAAGACTGACCATAGCAAGATACTATCTTCCAAGCGGTAGAACTATACAGTCTGTAGGTGTAACTCCTGATGTATTAGTTTATCCTGGTAAAGTTCCGGGAAAAACTGATGAATTTGTATTGAAAGAGAGAGAACTTAAGAAACATTTGAGAAGTGAACTTGAAAAAACAGATGGCAAAAAAGTAAAAAAAGAGACTATTAAAGTAAATAAGAAAAAAACTATTACAAAAGATGAGATATATAAAGATTTGCAGTTAAAAACTGCTATTGATATAGTTAAAGTTTTAGAGATAGAAGGAAAATAATGAAAAAGCTTGGATTACTTTATGAAGGCAAAGGTAAAAGACTTTATAAATGCGAAGATGATGATCTTCTCGTATCGGAATTTAAAGATGATTTGACTGCTTTTAATGCTCAAAAAAAAGGAAATGAAAATGGAAAAGGGGCTTTAAATTGTCAAATTAGTACGGAGTTGTTTAGACTTTTAGAGAAAAATGGCATAAAAACTCATCTTGTTGAAACTTTAAGCGACAATGAACAGCTTGTAAAAAAAGTTGAAATTATACCCATAGAGGTTGTTGTTAGAAATATAGCTACTGGTTCTCTTACCAAAAGACTTGGTATAAAAGATGGCATGATATTGCCATTTACTTTAGTTGAATTTTACTACAAAGATGATGATTTGGGAGATCCTATACTTAATGATGAACATTGTTTGTTGCTTGATTTGGCAAGCGAGAGTGAGCTTGAAGAGTTAAAAAGATTAGGTAGAGAGATAAATAGCATACTCAAGGGATTTTTTCTAAAAAGAGGGTTAAATCTTGTTGATTTTAAAGTAGAATTTGGAAAAGATAAAGATGGAAATATTCTCTTAAGTGATGAAATAAGCCCGGATAGTTGTAGATTTTGGGACATTGAAACAAATGAAAAATTGGATAAAGATAGGTTTAGACAAGGACTCGGCAATGTTAAGGTTGCTTACGAAGAGGTATTGAAAAGAATTTTGGAAGGAAACGATCAATGAAAGTTATAGTAAATATACAGCTAAAACAGGGTGTTTTGGATCCCCAAGGCAAAGCGGTTCATCATGCACTAAGTTCTTTGTCGTTTGATGAAGTAAAGAGTGTAAGAATTGGAAAACAGATAGTTTTGAATGTTGACGGAAACGATAAAGAAGAGGTTAAAAAAAGAGTTAAAATGATGAGCGAAGAACTTCTTGCCAATACGGTTATAGAAGATTTTGAAATTATTGTGGGAGATAACGATTGAAAGTAGGTGTTGTTGTATTTCCCGGAACTAATTGCGAACTTGATACTAAGTATGCTTATGAAAAGTTGGGTGCAGAGGTTGAGCTTATTTGGCATAAAGAGACAGATTTGCCAAATGGTTTAGATCTCTTGGTTTTGCCGGGCGGTTTTAGTTATGGAGATTATTTAAGAAGTGGAGCAATAGCTAAATTTTCGCCCATCATGAATGCAGTTATAAAATATGCAAAAAATGGCGGATATACTCTTGGTATATGTAACGGTTTTCAGATATTACTTGAACTCTCATTGCTTCCCGGAGCTATGAAAAAAAATAACAATATACATTTTATATCCGAATATCATTACTTGGAAGTGATAAATAATGAAAATAGATTTTTAAGATTTTTTCAAAAAGGAGATCTTATCAATATTCCGATAGCTCATGGAGAGGGAAACTACTATATTGATGAAAATGGTTTTGCCAAGTTGGAAGAGAATGAGCAAATTCTTTTAAAATATTGTGACGAAAATGCAAACGAATCCAATCCTAACGGATCAGTTGATTCAATAGCGGGTATTTGCAATAAAGATAAAAATATTTTCGGACTTATGCCTCATCCCGAAAGAGCTATAGAAGATATTCTCGGTTCAAAAGACGGAGTGAAAATGTTGGAGGGATTTTTCAAATAAACTAAAATGCGAAAAATTATTCTACTCTTTATATTGGTGTGTTTTTCACTTATTGCCGATGAAAACAATGTCAATGTAACTCAAGATTTGCAACAAAATCTTGTATATGCAAGGTATGAGCAAAAACCACAAAGAGTATATGTGAATCAAATTTTTCAAGTTAAAATTAAACTAATCGTAGCTATTAAAAATTTTGATAAGATAATTACCTCTTTTTCAGATGCAAAATCTTGTCAAGTATTAAATCCCGATAATAGTTGGAAATGGTATAATGACAATATATACTACAATACTTTTTACTATAAAGCACTTTCAAAAGATGCTATTTTCCCGACTGTAAATATCAGTGTTTCTCAAAATGATAAGATAATATCATCATTTGCTATAACTCCTATAAAATCAAAAATAATAAAACTTCAAAACAATCCACTCTTTAGTAAAGTTGTCGCTAAAGAGTTAAAAATAATAAAATCAAAAACAACAAAATTTAACGATAAAAGCAATATAATAGTTTTAGAAATAGATGGAAGCTATGCTAATTTGAGAGATTTCAATATGAGTAATGTTGTAAAAAATGGGATAGATTCATATAATATTAATTTGCCCGAAATCAAGATATTTTATTTTGCTATTATTCCTCAAGATATGAAAACATTTGATTTTACATATTTTAATACAACTACCAATAGTTTTGATAAACTCTCTATTCCTATTGAATTAAACAATGAAAATATAAGTACTCAGCTTGAATTAAATCCAAAAAATAGTAAACTGTCTTTATATAAAAATGTTATACTTGCTGTTGTGGCTTTTGTATTTTTTATTATTTTTCTTTTTAGAAAAAAAATAATTTATATAATTGTTACAATTATAATAATTGTATATCTTTTTATATTTTATAATCCCTTTGACAATATTGTTTTAAATAAAAATACAAAAATAAGAATTTTGCCTACTTATAATTCAACTATTTTTTATATTACAGATAGAAAAATAGTAGCAGAAAAGTTAAATAGTGTAAAGGATTACATAAAAGTCCAGCTTCCAAATGGAAAAATAGGCTGGATAAAAAAGCAATCCTATAAAGAATAGCTTAAGCGGAGAAAAAAGTAAAAAAGACAATAGTATAGTAACAGTAAATTTTCAAAGAACACTTTCAAGAGCTTTTTAACTCTTGGAATTGTTTGATTTTTGAA
>JAMOOV010000015.1 GCA_027065125.1 Campylobacterales bacterium
CTATGACTTGTTTGCCTCCGACTCCTTTTTTGTTGGGAGCTTGTTTGTTTTGT
The DNA here is from genome assembly GCA_027065125.1 of Campylobacterales bacterium. Lineage (GTDB taxonomy): Bacteria > Campylobacterota > Campylobacteria > Campylobacterales > JALSKU01 > JALSKU01. The sequence goes on from JAMOOV010000015.1 coordinate 54, forward strand.
ATGCTCTTTCTGATGCCAAGAAGTTTAGTTTGTAGCAAATCTCTATATATAACTCTAAATGTAGTCTGTGGACATGCCCAGCCACACCAAACTCTTCCGCCGAGAGTAGTCATAAAAAATACACCCAAAAATCCCATGATAAGCAAAAATGGCATCAAATACAACTCTTGCATATCGAATTTTACAAAAAAGAGATGAACCTTCATGTGATCAAAGTTAAGAAGGAAAAAGTGATTTCCGTTTATCCTGATCCAAGGAAGCATAAGTGCCACAATAGTAATAGTAATATATACATAATACCTCTTGTATCTATAGATATGCTTTTTAAATTTTTGTTCCGCCATAAATTTTCCTTTTTATTATATTTATTTTAATTTTAACTTATAATTATTATAAATTAAGTCATTTTTTTGTCATTCGGTATAATATTATTATATTACTTAAAAGTCAATAGGATATAATATGTTTGGGTTATAAAATATAGAAAGCGAGTTACATGAATACCTTAAGAATTTTTCCTACAAATAGAAGCATAAAAGAGAGTTTTTTAAAAAACGGAAACTCTTTTTTGACTAAAAGTTTGACTATCGGTGAATTTGAAAAAAAAGTAATAATTGTAAAAAATAAAAAAGAGATAGATAAAGATAGAAGAGTTTTACTCTTAAAAGAGGCGGCAAATTTTAAAAATTTTGACGAACTTAAGATAAAAAGAGAGTATCTTTCGTTTTTAAAATCAAGTGACTTTTTACTTGGTTTTTTTGAAGAGTTGGCGATAGAAAAAGTTGACATAGACGATATAGATACAAAAGATACATATGCCGAATATGGTGAACATTTATCAATACTTAAAAAACTTTTGAGTAATTATAAAGAATTGCTTGATAAAAATAACTATTATGATAAGATTTCGCTACCGGATATTTATAAAATAAATTTTTCATATCTTAAAAGATTTGAAAAGATAGAACTGTTTTTAGATGGTTATTTGAGTAATTTTGAACTTGAACTTTTTTTGAAAATATCGGAAAAATTAAAATTTGAAATCATTTTTGAAACAAATCCATACAATAAAAAGATGGTTGAACGATTTAAAGCTTTAGGTTTTGAATTGAAAATTGGATTTAAATACATGCTTGATTTGAGTAAAAAAAGTATTATTGATTTCCATAAATTGAATGAGAAAATAGATGATATAGCACTCTTTTATCCTCAAAATTCTATAGAACAAGTAGCATATATAAAAAAGAAAATATATGATTTTATGCAAGAGGGAATATTTGCTCAAGATATAGTAGTTGTAGTACCAAATGAAAGTTTTGCGATTGTTTTAAATGATTTTGATGAGGATGGTATATTTAACTTTGCGATGGGTTTTCCTTTTTCTGAAACATTGCCATATAGAAGGATAGATGCTTTGTATAGATATATGGACGAACCAAATATAGAAAATAGTATGAGAATCAAAAGATATTTTAAAGAAGATGAGTTTCAAGATATAAAAAGTAGTTTTGCTAATTTGAAAAACATAAATCAAATCAAAGAGTTTTTAGAAAAATTTATAAAAGAGAGTGACTCTTTTGAAGACATTTCTATATTTAAAGAGGAGATTTTTAACTTTGAAAGACTTGCTGAAGAGTTGCAAAAATGCGATACAAAAGATATGCTCTACCTTTTTCTTTCAAGAATAAAAGAGAGAAAAATTGATGACAATAGAGGTGGGAAAGTTACTGTCATGGGTGTTTTGGAGAGTAGATTTATTGAATATGACGGAGTTATAATAGTTGATTTTAATGAAGATGTGATTCCTAAAAAGAGTTCAAAAGAGCTTTTTTTATCGACTGCTATAAGAAAAAAAGTCGGACTTCCAACTCATAAAGATAGAGAAAATTTACAAAAACAATACTATTATAAAATGCTTTTAAAATGTAAAAAAGGAGCCATAAGTGCTATCAAAAATGACAATATAAAGCCGTCGAGATTTCTTTTTGAATTAAATATATCAAATATTTTAGAAGAGAGATATGAGCATAGAAAATTATTTGATATCTTAAGTTCTAAAAAGAGTAGTTTTCCTATTGTTGGTACAGATGAGATAAGTTTTGAGTATGACTTTTCAAAAGTACAAATATCTTCTACCCTTCTAAAAACATATCTTGAGTGTAAAAGAAAATATTATTTTAAATACATCAAAAGATTAAATGAGTTTCAAATCCCGACTTTAAAGTGTGATGATAGAGATATAGGTATAAAAATACACTCATATTTGAAAAAATTGTATGAAGATAGAGCTTTTTTTGATAATGAAAAGATTTTATTAAATTCTTTATATAAAATGATAGAAAACGATACAAAAAGAGATCCATTGCTAAAATTACAATTTGATATTTGGTTTAAAAAATTGAAAATATTTGCAAAAAAAGAGATAAACCGTTTTAAAAACGGGTACAGGGTGCTTTATGTGGAAAAAAGTTTTACAAAAAAATTTGAAGGATTTGATATAGTCGGTACAATTGACAGGATAGATATAAAAGATGATAAGCTTAGTTTGCTTGATTATAAAACTGGTAAAATTAAAACAACGAATGTGAAAAACTTAGAAAAAACAGTAGATTTTCAAATGGAGTTCTATTGTTTGTTGGCAAGTGACATAAAGATAGTCAAAGAGATCGGTTTTTATGATTTGAATAGTGCAGAGATAAAAAATGAGAGTTTTTTAGACGAGAAAATTGAATTGTTAAAAAACAGGTTGGGATTACTCAGAGAGAAAAAGCAAAATTTTACTAAATGTGAGGATATGAAGGCTTGTAGATATTGTCCCTATGTTATTTTGTGCGGGAGAGAAGAGTGATGTTTGAAAATCTTGTGGCATATGAAGCTAGTGCGGGCAGTGGGAAGACTTTTGCTCTTACCATAAGGTATATTTCTCTTTTGTTTTTGGGTGCCAAACCGGAAAGGATATTGACACTTACTTTTACCAATAAAGCAGCAAATGAGATGAGAGAAAGGGTTGAAAACAGTATAAAAAATCTTCACAAGGAGAGTTGCAAAAGCGAACTAAAAGAGATAAGCAATATCTTAAATGTGTCTGAAGAGAAGATTCTTTCCAAGCAAAAAGAGATATTGAATAATTTTTTAAAGAGTGATATTTATATACTCACTATAGATAAATTCTGCACTATGATTTTGAGAAAATTTTCTCTTTATGTAGGGTTATTGCCCGATTTTACCATAGAGAGAAAAAAAGAAAATGATAAATTTATCACTCTTTTTATTAAAACACTTCTTTTGGATGGAGGCTATGAAGATTTTGTAAAATTTGCATACTTTGAGGGTAAAAAATTAAATCCTATTTTGCAGATTTTAGACTATTTTTATGCAAAATCCATAGATATTCCTCTTGTTGAAAATGTGGATGATTTTTCCGAGGATATCGTTTGGAAAGATTTTAAAGATATGAAGTGTAAACTTTTTGAGTGCGATAAGTTGTCAAATAGAGCCAGAGAATCTTTAAATAATATAGAGAATATTTTACAAATTTTCAAAAGTAGATGGTTTTGTAAAGACTCTTTGGAAGAGTATAGAGATTTTAAAAAGTGTTATGAAAAATCTATGGACAAATTGTTCTATAAATTAAAAGAGGATATAAGTGGATATTTTAAATATAGAGAATCAAAATATATCCAAAATTTATACAATTTTTTAAAACTTTATGTTAAAGCCAACTATGAAATCAAAAAAAAATTAAATGATTTGAGTTTTAGTGATATAGCAAATTTTACTCATAGGGTGTTGTATGATGAGGTAGATAAAGATTTTTTTTATTTTAGATTGGATGCGAAATTTGATCATATTTTGATAGATGAGTTTCAAGACACGAGTATAGTGCAGTATGAGATACTCAAGCCTCTGTTTGAAGAGATAGTTTCAGGCGAAGGTGTAGCGGAAGAAAAATCGCTTTTTTATGTTGGGGATGTCAAACAGTCTATATATCGTTTTAGAGGAGGAAGCAAGGAGCTTTTTTATCATGTAGCCAATGAATTTGGATTGGATATAGAAAAGTTATATAAAAATTATAGAAGTAAAAAAGTAATAGTTGATTTTGTAAATTCAGTTTTTAAAGAAAAAATAGAGGGCTATTTTGACCAAGAGGCAGTAAATATTAGTGGAGGATATGTAAAAGTTATCCAAAGTGATGATTTGATAAAAAGTATCATTGATAGTGTGATAGAGTTAAGAGATGTCGGTATAAGTGAAAGTGATATTGCGATATTGACATATACTAATGATGATGCTTTTTTAGTCGAGGCAGGTTTGAAAGAGAATATAGAGGGAATTTTGGTTTCTACCGATACTTCTGTTTTGATTAAAAATAATCTCCAAGCAAAAGCAATCATTGAAGCCATGAAATATGTCTATTTTAAGGAACCTATATGTAGAGCGAATTTTTTGTCTCTTGTGGGAAGTGATATAGATGATGAGTTAGATATAAGTGAATTTTACCCATCTTTAAAACCCGCTATTTTTATAAAGATGATGATGGATAGATTTGGATTTTGTGACGAGGCGGTTTTCGAATTTTTGCAAAAAAGTTATGAGTATAGCGACTTAGAAGAGTTTTTGTTTGCCATAGATGATTTTAACGATGAAGTATCTTTTAAAGAATTAAAAGGTGTAAAGATATTAACTATACATAAATCAAAAGGTTTAGAATTTAAGCATCTTTTATTGTGCGATAGGTTAAAAACAAAAAGGGGAGACAGATCCTCTTTTATTGTAGAGGAGGATAACCTCAAAACAAAAAGACTCTATCTTAAAGTTCCAGGCAGAGAGTGTGTGGATAACTCTTATGCTGATGCTATGGAAAAAGAAAAAAAGATGCAGTATGAGGATGAACTTAATTTAAAATATGTAGCTTTAACAAGAGCTAAAGAGTCTCTTTTTATCTTTAAGAAGAGAAAAAGTTCGAGTTTTGATGATATAGATTTGCAAGAGTGCGAAATGGGAAAATTTCCCAATAAAAAAGAGTTTTTTCAAGATGATATAAAAATGTATGATGATTTTATTTATAAAAATTTTAAAACTGGAAAACAAGAACATGCTATCGTCTCCAAAAATGAGAACAATAGAGAAAAAGACTTCAAATCCATCGCTTTCGGCACAGCTTTACACTATATGCTTGAAATGTTAGACGGTTTCAAAAAAGAGTCTTTACAGTCTGCTTTTCTATCGACAAGAAATAGATATGAAGATATTTTAGGTTTGGAAGACTTGAAAGATATAAAAGAGAGAGTTTTATCTCTTTTGGATATGGAATTTTTTAGAGAATTGATAAAAAATAAGAGAATATATCAGGAGTTACCTCTATTTTACGAAGGAGAATTGAAACAGTTGGATTTGCTACTTGAAGATGAAAAAAAATATATTGTAATAGATTATAAAAGTTCTGAATATGTTCAAAATGAGCACAAAGAACAAGTTGGAAATTATAAAAGAATTTTGAAGAATTTAAAAGATAAAAATGTAATTGCATATTTGTGTTATTTGAAAAAAAGAAATATAGAGTTTATAGAGGTGTAAAATGGGAAAAGAATATGATGTATTGGTTGTTGTTGAGGTAGAAAACCTTGAAGACAAAACCTCTTTTGATAAGCACTTAAGAAGAGAGGGGCTAAAAGAGATAGAGGGTGAAGAATTTGCCTATATAGGAAAAGCCTCTACTCCTCTTTTAAATACTATGGCATTTGTGCAGGATGCGGTTAAAAAAGCTTTAAAAAAAGGAAAAGATTTTAATGAGTGCAAAATGGCTATGTGGCTTGGAGAGAGTGGACCTAAAAGTTTTGTGTATAATAAAACAGAGGAAGAATTTAAAGAGGTTATTGAAGATATATCTTAACTCTCTGTAAATGCTACACTTAAATAACCTACGACTTGAGAATCATCTTTGCTAACATCAGCACTGGTTCTATAATCAAGCAGTATAGGTTTTAAGTTGTACTCTTTGGCAGATAGTATCATAGCTTCCACTCCAATTTTTCCACAAGCTTCACATCCTTGATGAAGTTTTTTAGTATCTAATCGCCATATGGCTTCAAGGCAGATATTGTCTAATGTATTTGCTTTTTTTATATCGTAATAGTGGCTTAAATCTGTACTTATGACTACAGCATTTTCTCTATCTTTTAGGACAAAATTTATGATTTTTTTAAGATCTTTAGAATCTTCCTCGCCATATACCAATTCAACAATACTTACATCATTAAGGTAGTATTTTAAAAATGGCATTTGCACTTCCGTACTGTGTTCATTGTGAGCAGAAGGGACAAAAGGTATATTAAAATTTTTTTTTAAACTTTTGTTCAACTCTTCATCTATCTTTAAATTCCCAAAAGGTGTCTCATAGTAGTCATAGTCAGCTATGCTTACCCCTTTTATATAAACTTTATGAGAGGGTCCTATGACGACCACCCTTTTTGGCTTTCGGTTTTGTAGAGTTCTGTAAGCAATATTTGCCGTAAATGCCGAGTATATATAGCCTGCATGTGGCACTATGACGGCTCTTGGTTTGATCTTTGATATGGATAATTTATCTGAATTTTCATCTAATATTTCATTATAGTATGCAAACATTTTTGCTATCTCTTCAGGACTACTTGGATAGAAACTCCCTTTTACCGATGCTTTTCTTACACTCATTTCCAAACTCCTTCTATCTTTGTGTGACACTTGGGACATTTGCCGTCAATTAAACTGTTGATTATGATGTTATATCTGTTTCTTCTTATGACTATCTCTTTGCATTTGGGGCAGTATGTATCTGCCTCTATGGTCACATTTCCAAGATATACATATTTAAGTCCTGCCTCTTTGGCTATATCGTATGCTTTTTGTAGAGTTGGTATGGTCGTAATGCCTTTATCTCTCATCTTGTAGTCGGGATGAAAAGCACTAAGATGCCAAGGAGTATCCTCTCCTGCTTCATTTGCTATAAATTTTGCCATCTCTTTTAAGTCACCGGGATCATCGTTTTCTCCCTCTATCAAAAGAGTGGTTACTTCTACCCAAATGCCCTCTTTCTTCATACCTTTTATACTTGCCTTGACAGCTTCAAGCCCACCTTTTAAGACTTTTTTATAATAATCGTCACCCCAACTTTTTAAGTCGATATTGGCTCCATCAAGCCAATAGGTCATATCTTCTATCACCTCTTTTGACTCAAATCCGTTTGTTACAAATATATTTTTTATACCCTTTTCTTTGGCTATCAAGCCTATATCTTTGGCATATGGGTAAAATATGGTCGGCTCATTGTAGGTATAGGCTATTGATTTACATCCGTGTTCCAAAGCGATATCTACCATCTGTTTCGGAGATATTTGTATGGAGCTATCTATGTCGTGATTTTGAGAGATAGTCCAATTTTGGCAAAACGGACACTTAAAGTTACAGCCTACTGTACCGAAGCTAAGAGCCAATGAACCCGGAAGAAAGTGATAGAGGGGCTTTTTTTCTACCGGATCTACATTTAAAGAGATGGGGTGAGAGTAGACTAAATTGACAAGTTTGCCGTCAATATTTTTATTTACTCCGCATATTCCTGTTTGCCCATTTTTTAAATGGCAATAGTGACTACATAAAAGACAGATTATTTTGTCATCATTTGTATTTTTCCTAAAATATTTCATACAAATCCTTTTGAATTATCAAGTTTATCAAATAGAAAATAAAATGTCAATATCACATGTTGGTTTGCAATAAATCAAGTTATCTCTTATAAATAGCTTAAATTAAGTAGTATATAAGGTTACTTTCTATACAATCTCACTTTCAAATAATAAGGCAAAGGCAAAATAATGAAATTTACAAAAATGATTAAGCCGAATGAAGTGCAAAGAGACTGGGTAGTTATCGATGCAAGCGGCAAAAGATTTGGTAGAGTTATAACAGAAATAGCTACTATCCTAAGAGGCAAAAATAAACCATATTTTACTCCTCATGTTGATTGTGGCGATTATGTTGTTGTCATAAATGCAAGTAAAGTGGATTTTAGTGGTAACAAATTAAATGATAAATTTTATCATAGACATACTGGATATTTTGGTGGAGTAAAAAGCGAAAAGCTTGTAAAGTTGCTTGAAAATAATCCTACAAAACTTTATAAATTGGCAACAAGAGGTATGCTTCCAAAGACCAATCTTGGAAAAGAGATGCTTAAAAAATTAAAAGTTTATGCAGGAAGTGAGCATCCTCACTCAGCACAAGTAAATAAAAATAAAGAGGATAAATAGTCATGGCAAAAATTTATGCAACAGGAAAAAGAAAAAGTTCAATAGCAAAAGTATGGATAAAATCCGGTTCAGGAAAAATGAGTATAAACGGACAGAGTCTTGATGAGTGGCTTGGTGGTCATGAAGCTATAAAAAAGAGAGTTCTTCAGCCTCTATTTTTGACTAAGCAGCTTGGCAACATAGATATCATTGCAGCAACACTTGGTGGTGGATATTCTGCTCAAGCAGATGCTTTAAGACACGGTATATCAAAAGCATTATGTCTTTATGATAATGACTTTAGAGCTATTTTAAAACCAAACGGACTACTTACAAGAGATTCAAGAGTAGTTGAGAGAAAGAAATACGGTAAAAGAAAAGCAAGAAGAAGCCCACAGTTCAGCAAAAGATAATTTTTTATATATACTCCGCTCTTTTGGGCGGAGTATCTCCTATATATTCACCCCATATTTCAAAATCAGGATAATGATTGTTAAATTTTAAAGATACTTTTATAGGCAAATCTGCCAAGAGTGATATACTTTCCGGACTCGTTGTTGCCGTAGCATTAGTTCCAGAGGCGATAGCTTTCTCCTTTATAGCTCATGTGAGTCCTATAGTTGGACTTTATGCTGCTTTTATACTTGGACTTATCACCTCTTTGATAGGCGGAAAACCGGGTATGATAAGTGGAGCTACGGGTTCTGTGGCGGTTGTATTGGTCGGGCTTAGCTTAAGTGCCAAGGCTATATTGGTAAAGCAGGGTTTTAGCGAAGGAGACATAGATATCGGTATCATACAGTATATCACTTTGGCTGCTATAATGGCAGGAGTGATACAGATAGCGATAGGTTCGCTTAAGCTTGGAAAATTCATAAGACTTGTTCCTCAGCCAGCACTCCACGGCTTTGTCAATGGATTGGCTATAGTTATCGCTACTAGCCAGTTTAAGTTTTTACAAGGGGGCGGATATGCTATGTATCTTATCATTATGGGAACTATGCTCACTATGTATCTATTGCCGAGATTTACAAAAGCTGTTCCGGCGGGATTGGTAGCTATCATCGCTTTTACACTTTTTACATATATCTTTTCGGTAGATACAAAACTTGTAGGAGATTTGGCGGATCTCTCCACTTTTAAAGGTATGTTGCCGACATTTCATATCCCCTCTACATTTTTAAGTATGGATGCTTGGTTGTTGGTATTTCCTTATGCTATTATAGTTGCTTTGGTCGGAGTTATAGAATCTTTATTGACACTATCGGTGCTTGATGAGATAGGAGACGGTCCAAGAGGTAGCGGCAATCAAGAGTGTATAGCTCAAGGACTCGGAAATGTGACTTGCGGATTGTTCGGTGCGATGCCCGGATGTGCAATGATAGGACAATCTATCATCAACTATACTTCAGGAGGTTTTGGCAGACTCTCCGGTGTAGTAGCATCGGTGGGGCTTATGACACTTGTGGCGACTTTTACGGATATATTAAATGTTATACCTATAGCCGTTCTTGTGGGGATTATGTTTATGGTATCCATAGGAACTTTTGAGTGGAGCAGTTTTGCAAGATTGTCAAAGATGCCAAGAGTCGATGCATTTGTTTTGGTGGCAGTTACTTTGATAACCATAAAGTACGATTTGGCTATAGCAGTTATCAGCGGTGTTATTATATCCGCTTTGGCTTTTGCATGGAAACATGCTAGGGTTTATGCAAAAACACATACAGAAAAAGACGAAACTAAGGTGTATGAGTTTGAAGGACCTCTGTTTTTCGGTTCCGTTTCATACTTCAATGAACAGTTTGATGTGCAAAATGATCCTAAAAATGTCATACTTGACTTTAAAAATGCAAGAGTTATGGATATCAGCGGTGTTGAGGCGATTGATGCTATAGGTAAAAAATATCAAGAAAATGGAAAAAATATTAAGATAAGACACTTAAGCAAAGAGTGCAAAAAGATACTAAAAAATGCCGGAAAATTTTGTACATACGAAGAGGATGATCCGAACTATAAAGTGGCTTATGATTATTGATATGATATAATTATATCTATGAAAAGTATCATATATCTTATTTTTTATATAGGAGTGCTAAGTGCCTCCACTCTAAATCTTTCTATATCTTCCAATCCAAGTAGGATAAACCCTATCTTGGCTACTGATAGTGCAAGTGGGGAGATAAGTTCATGGATATTTAATGCTTTGGTAAAGTACGATAAAAATGGCAAAGTGGTGCCAGAACTTGCAAAGAGTTATGAATTTGCAGATAATAAAACTCTTATATTTCATCTTAGAGATGATGTTAAGTGGAGTGATGGCAAACATTTTACGGCAAAAGATGTGCTTTTTACTTACAATACTATCATATCCCCAAAAGTTTTCACCCCTTATGCCGATGATTTCAAAGATGTTAAAAGTGTGGAGATGGTCGATAAATATACTATAAAAGTGACATATAAAACCCCATACTTCAAGGCGGTTGAGATATGGATGATGGGGATACTACCTTATCATTTATGGAAAAATTCTAAAAATGTGATGACTGATGAGTTAAATAGAAAACCGATAGGCACAGGATCATATACTCTAAAAAATTTTCAAATCTCTAAAAATATAGTTTTAAAAGCCAATAAAAACTACTTTTTACATAAACCCTATATTGATAAGATAGTATATAACTTTATGCCCGATCCTTCAACAGAATTTTTGATGCTAAAGTCTCATAAGTTGGATGTAGGTTCACTTACTCCTTTGCAGTATGAAAAGCAGATAGATAAAAATTTTAAAAAATACTACAAAATTTATGAAAATATATCTCACGGCTATACATATATGGGTTTTAACTTAAAGGATAAGAGATTTGAAGATAAAAGAGTTAGGGAAGCTCTATCTTTGGCGATAGATAGACAAGAGCTTGCAGATATACTCTTTTTTGGTCATGCAAGAGTTTGTAGAGGTCCCTTTATGCCCGGTACTTTTGCTTTTAACGACAAGGTTGGGATACCAAAACAAAATCTAAAAAGAGCAAAAGAGTTGCTAAAAGAGGTGGGATATGATGAAAAGCACCCTTTAAAATTTACTTTAACGACAAATTCAAACAATAATATAAGAGTATATACAGCGGAAATTTTGCAGTATCAGTTTGAGAAGATAGGGGTAAAGATGAAAATAAAAACCCTGGAGTGGCAAGCCTTTTTAAATACCGTTATAGCTCCGAGAAAGTTTGAAGCTATACTTTTGGGCTGGGGATTGGGGCTAACTCCTGATGCTTATAGTATTTGGCATGGGAATTCGGATAAAAAAGGCGGATTTAACTTTGTGCATTATCACAACAAAGAAGTGGATAGGCTGATAACAGAAGCAGAAAGATCGGTGGATAAAAAGAAACTTAGCAAGTTATACAAAAGGATTTTTAAGCTTATAGCCGAGGATAAACCCTATCTGTTTTTATATATACCCAACTCAATAACTGTAGTAAACAAAAAGATAAAAAATGTCTCATCATCCATCATAGGAGTAATGCATAACGAAATTGACTGGATAAAACCATAACAAAAGAGAGTTTTAAAATTTAGATAAAATATCAAAAATAGAAAGGCGATCATTGAAAAAACCAATCATTCTGTTTGATCTTGACGGAACTCTTATAGATTCTACTGAAGCTATAGTTTCAAGCTTTTGTGATACTTTTGATGATTTTGATATGCCAAAGCCCAAAAGAGAAGAGATATTGAGATATATAGGTTACACACTTGAAGATATGTTTAAATCTTTGGGTGTATCAAATGGGCATATTGACAAGTGTGTTATAAGATATAAAGAGCATTATAGACAAAGGTCTTTATCTATGACCGATCTACTACCCGATGCCAAAGAAGCGGTAGAGATAGCTTACTCATTTGCCAGACTCGGCATAGTTACCACAAAAACCGGCAGATATTCCAAGGAGATACTTGAACATCTCGGTATCATGCGATATTTTGAAGTACTTATAGGCAGAGAAGATGTTTTTCATCCTAAACCCCATAAAGAGCCTATTGAAAAAGCTCTTCACTATATGAATACATCCACTTTAAATACATGGATGATAGGTGATACAAAACTTGATCTTATTTGTGCTAAAAGTGCGGATGTAAATGCCATAGGTGTTTTAAGCGGTTATGGAGAATATGAGGAGTTAAAAAGATATTGTGACAATATCCAAGAGAACTCCCTTGTTGCAGTTAGATATATATTGCAAAATTACACAAAATAGAATATTTTCAAATTTTTAACATATTTAAAGCATATGTTAAGTGAGCTTTGCATAAAATAAGATAACTTTTATCGGGTTAAAAAAGAGCAAGGAGATTTAATGTTAGAAATAAGATGGCATAGTCGTGCCGGTCAAGGTGCAGTTACCGGAGCTAAAGGCTTAGGGGATGTTGTGGCCAATACAGGTAAAGAGGTACAAGCTTTCGCCTTTTACGGTTCGGCAAAAAGAGGGGCTGCCATGACGGCTTATAATAGAATTGATGATAAACCTATAATAAATCACGAAAAATATATGAGACCGGATTATGTCTTGGTTATAGATCCGGCTTTGGCGATATCTGCTGATATAACCGCTAATGGAAAAGAAGATACAAAATATATCATAACTACTCACTTGCCTAAAGAGGAGCTTATAAAGTTAGTTCCAAAGCTTGAGAGAAAAGAGGTGTATGTGGTGGATTGTATGAAGATATCTATGGATACCATAGGTAGAGCCATACCAAATACTCCGATGCTCGGAGCTTTGATGAAAGTTTCCGGAATGTTTGAGCTTGAGTATTTTAAAAATGCGATGCTTAAGGTTCTTAGTAAATTTCCGCAAAAAATCATAGATGCAAATATGGCGGCAATTGAACGAGCATATAACGAAGTAAAGTAAAGGGGGAATGATATGGAATATTTAGGATGGGATCAAGTTGAAATGGGTGCAATTCTTCCCTCTTTCGAAGAAGAGAGTTGTGACATAGTAAGCAAAAAACAGGAAGATAGAAATTATGCAAAAACCAACTCATACACCGCAAGTGTAGCGGATTGGAGAGTTTTTAAACCGGTTTATAATAGAGATACTTGTATTGATTGTCAAAATTGTTGGGTCTTTTGTCCGGACACCGCTATCATTTCAAGAGATAAGAAGATGGTAGGAATTGATTATGAGCATTGTAAAGGGTGTGGGGTTTGTGCGGAAGTTTGTCCAACCAATCCGAAATCGCTTATAATGTTTGCAGAGACTGAAGATAATGAAGTAGCATTGGCAAATTGGCCCGAGAAAAAGAAGAAGGAAAAGTAATGGCAGAGAAATTAGAATTGCAAGAGGTTGAAGTTTGGGACGGCAATATGGCATTCGCCCAAGCTATGAGACAGGCTCAAATAGATGTTGTGGCAGCATATCCTATAACTCCGTCCACTCCGACGGTTCATGGTTATGCTAAATTTTTAGCTGACGGTTATATTGATGGTGAATTTGTCCTTGTAGAGAGTGAACATGCTGCTATGAGCGGATGTGTCGGTGCGGCGGCAGCCGGTGGTAGAGTGGCTACGGCTACAAGTTCTCAAGGTTTTGCTTTGATGGTGGAAGTATTGTATCAAGCAAGCGGAATGAGATTGCCTATAGTATTGGGACTTGTCAATAGAGCTTTGGCATCACCTCTAAATGTAAATGGTGATCATTCAGATATGTATCTCGGAAGAGATGCGGGCTGGATCATGCTTGACTCTTTCAATGCTCAAGAAGCTTATGATCTTATGCTTATGGCTTTTAAAATCGGCGAAGATTTAAATGTCAGACTTCCCGTGATGGTTAATCAAGACGGATTTATCACTTCTCATACGGCTCAAAATGTAAGACCGTTGCAAGATGATGTGGCTTACAATTTTATCGGAGAATATAAAGAAGTTGATCCTATGCTTGACTTTTGTAAACCTGTAACTTACGGGGCTCAAACGGAAGAGGATTGGCACTTTGAGTTTAAAGCCAGACAGCAAAAAGCTTTGATGGAGTCGGAAAAAGTTATTGAAAAAGTATTTGCAGAATTTAAAGATTTGAGCGGAAGAGAGTATAATTTTGTAGAGAGCTACAATATGGAAGATGCCGAAGTTGCCATAGTGGCACTTGGAAGCACCGTAGAGAGTGCTATTCAAGCCGCACAAGACTTGAGAGACAATGAGGGTATTAAAGCAGGAGTTGTATCTCCAAGAGTTATCAGACCATTTCCATTTAAACAGATACAAGAGGCTTTAAAAAATGTAAAAGCTGTGGCCACACTTGACAGATCGGCTCCGGGAGGTACTCTTGGAATGCTATTTAATGAGATAAGTGCTTGTATGTATCAAAGTGACAATAGACCTATCATAAACAATTATATATACGGTCTTGGCGGAAGAGATATGACACAAGAGAATCTAAAAGAGATTTTTAGAGATGTGAAGAAAAATGCTGATGCAGGTAAACTTGTAACACCTTTGCAGCAATTTAGTGGACTTAGAGGTCCTAAACTCTCTTTTTTTTAACAGGAGCAATAAATGAGTAAAATAATAAAAAATTTAAAACAATTTTCAACATCCAATGATAGACTTGAGGGGGCTCATCTATTGTGTCCGGGGTGTGCACACTCTATCATAGTAAGAGAGCTATTGAACTGTACGGACGACAATCTTGTTATAGCAAATGCAACCGGATGTCTTGAAGTTAGTACGGCGGTTTATCCTCATACTTCTTGGGATTCAAGTTGGATACATATAGGTTTTGAAAATGCTGCTACTGCAGCAAGTGGAGCTGAAGCTATGTATAAAGCTCTTAAAAGAAAAGGTAGATTAAAAGATCCCAGTAAACCTGTAAAATTTGTAGCATTCGGAGGAGATGGAGCAACTTACGATATAGGTTTTCAGTTTTTAAGTGGTGCGGTAGAGAGAGGACATGATTTTACATATATCTGTCTTGATAATGAAGTTTATGCCAATACCGGTGGACAAAGAAGTAGCTCTACTCCTATAGGTGCAAGTACCATGACTACACCGGCAGGAAGAGTGAGCTATGGTAATAAGGTGATGAAAAAAGATATGGTAGCCATTATGGCGGCTCACGGAGCTCCGTATGTGGCCCAAGTAGCTCCTAATAAGTGGAAAGATATGGTTAAAAAGTTTCAAACTGCTCTTGCCACTGAGGGTCCGGTGTATATAAATGCCATGAGTGCTTGTACAACAGAGTGGAAGTTTGCCTCTCATCAAACTATAGATATAAGTGATTTGGCTACTGATTCTTTGGTTTTCCCTCTTTATGAGATCATAGATGGACATAAACTAAATATCACATATAGACCTAAAAATAAGATACCTGTAAGAGATTATCTTGCTGCTCAAGGAAGATTTAAACATCTTTTCAAAAAAGAAAATGAGTATCTTATAGATGAGATGCAAAAAGCAGTAGATAAAAAGTGGGAGTATCTCCAAAGAAGAGAAGAGGCTTCAGTATAATTTTAAAATTATCAAAGGCACATTATCTTGTGTCTTTGATATTTGTACATATAGCTTTCTACACAAATGCGAAAAAGCATAAAGTTTAAGTCTTTTAAACAGTTTTATAATAAAAAAGGAATTTGATTTTGAATAATACCATAGCTTATCAAGGTTATGAAGGAGCTTACTCTCATCTTGCTTGTAAAAATGCTTATCCGAATTCAAAAAGTATTGCTTGTGAGAGCTTTCTTGATGCTATGAGAATGGTTGAAGAGGGTAAAGCCAATCTCGCTATGATACCTCTCGAAAATTCGACGGCAGGAAGAGTTGAAGAGATATATAGACTTATACCTAAAATGTCTTTATATGTCATAGCTGAACATTTTGAACCGGTTAGACACTGTCTTTTAGGTGTCAAGGGTACTAAGACATCGGATTTGAAGTATGTATTATCACATCCTCAAGCTTTGGCTCAATGTCAAAACAGTATAAATGAGTTGGGACTAAAAGCGGTAGCAAAGCTTGATACTGCCGGAAGTGCAAGAGAAATAAAAAGTAAAAATGATAAAAGTTATGGTGCTATAGCATCTTCTCTTGCCGCTGAAATATATGATTTAGATATTTTAAAAGATAATTTTGAAGATGTTATAGGCAATGTTACTAGATTTTTCATACTGTCAAAAGAGCAATCCATCCCAAAATATGATCCTGATACCACCTATGTAACCTCCGTTATATTTGAAGTTAGGGATATACCTGCCGCTTTATATAAAGCTTTGGGAGGCTTTGCTACAAACGGTATCAATCTAAAAAAACTTGAAAGCTACTCTCTTAGCAGAGGATTGCCGGTGAGCCATTTTCATATAGATATCTATGGACATACCGAGCAAAAATCTATGCAACTTGCACTTGAAGAGTTGTCCTTTTTTGCTCAAAAGATAAAAATTCTTGGTGTATATGAAAAATTTACCCAAAATAATTAATTGATTTTTATGTAGTAGTTTTAATAATTTTTTACTATAATAATAAAATTTTTGATAAGGAATAGATTTGTTTAAAATCAAAAACACTACTTTTGTCTATCTAAGTGCTTTAATGCTTGTACTTTTTTACAATATCACATTTTTTGAGCAAGTTGCAAAAGTTTATCCCTTAAAAGGGATGAATATACTTTATGTTTTTTCTATCGGATTGGTGCTTTATGCCCTTATCGTTTTTCTTTTAAATCTTGTAAATACCAAATATACGATAAAACCGGTACTAATAATCGTATTTTTGATAAGTTCTGCAGTAGCTTATACTATGGATACTTTTCATGTAGTTATAAATGATATAATGATACAAAATGTTATGGAGACCGATATCGGCGAAGCCAGTGATCTTTTGACTTTGAAAGTTGTGATATACTTTTTGGTGTTGGGGGTTTTGCCCTCGATCTTAGTGATACTTGCAAAAGTGGAGTATGGCTCGTTTAAAAAAGAGTTAATCTCAAGGATAAAGGTCTTTGTACTCTCTTTGCTTGTGATATTTTTAACGATACTTGCTTTTAGTAAGTTTTATACATCTTTTTTTAGAGAGCATAAGCCTTTAAGATACTATACAAATCCTACATACTATATCTACTCTATTGGAAAGTATATCCATAGAAAATATATTCTAAAACCGATACCTTTTAAACATTTGGGACTTGATGTAAAAATTCAAAGCACGACAAAAAAACCCAAACTTGTCATCATGGTCGTCGGAGAGGCGGCAAGAGCAGCTGACTTTGAACTAAACGGTTACAAAAGAGATACCAACCCCAACCTTATAAAGTTAAAAGATTTGATAAATTTCGGCAATGTTTACTCTTGTGGTACCGAAACGGCAGTAAGTGTGCCTTGTATGTTTTCAAGACTCTCAAGAAGCGACTATAAGGATGCTAAAGCAAAAGCTATGGATACGGTTATAGACATTTTAGACCATGCAAAAGTCAATCTTTTATGGAAAGACAACAACTCCGACTCCAAAGGTGTGGCAACAAGGATCAAAAACTATATAGATGTCAAAAACTTAAAAGATCCGAAGTATTGCGAAAATGGCGAGTGTTACGATATGATACTTTTAAAAGGAGTTCAAGAGTTTGTTGATAGCCATAAGGGAGATATATTTATCGTGCTCCATCAAAAAGGAAGCCACGGTCCTGCATACTACAAAAGAGTTCCAAAGAGCTTTTATAAGTTCAAACCTGTTTGCAAAAGCAATCAGCTTGAAAAATGCACAAAAAAGGAGATAAAAAATGCTTATGACAATACAATCCTCTATACCGACTATTTTCTATCTCAAGTTATAAATTTTTTAAAGAAAAACTCCAAAACTCATGCAACCGCTATGTTATATATGGCCGATCATGGAGAGTCTCTTGGAGAAAACGGTATATATCTACACTCTATGCCCTATTTTATAGCTCCCGATTATCAAAAGCATATAGGGGCTATGATGTGGCTTAGTAATGATTTTAAAAAATATAGAAATGAGCTTAAAAAGAGAAAAGATGAAGAGTTCTCACAAGACAATCTTTTTGATTCGATTCTTGGTATAATGGATGTTAAAACAAAAGTTTACGATAAAAAACTTGATATTTTTCATAATGAGGGAAAATGAGATATGAGTTACAAGATTTACAAATATTGATTTTGTATTTTATTTGGGATATAATATGAAAAATTCTTCAAGGATTTATCAATGAGTAAAACACAAACAACCATAAGGGTAGAAGAGAAAAGTTATATTCAAGCAAAAGAGATTTTATCTAAAATAGGACTTAACTATTCTCAGGCTATAAGTGTTTTTAATAATATGATAGTTTTAAATAAAGGATTGCCTTTTGAATTAAAACTACCAAATCAAGATACTATTCAAGCATTTGAAGAGTTGAAAAATAGAAAAGGTAAAACTTTTAAAAATGTAGATGAACTTTTTGCCGACTTGGATAGTTAGCCAATGTGTAGCATATTTAGAACCAATAGCTTTAAAAAAGATTATAAAAAATTAACTAAAAGTGAAAAAGTTTTACTAAAAGTGGCTATTGAAAAATTGGTCAAAAAAGAGCCATTAGAACAAAAATATAAAGATCATAAACTTATCGGAGATTATTTAGGGTGTAGAGAGTGCCATATCAAACCCAATTTACTGCTTATATATAGATACAATAATGATATTTTAGAGTTAGCTTTGATTAGGGTTGGTAGCCATTCGGAGCTTTTTTGATTCGATTCTTGGTATAATGGATGTTAAAACAAAAGTTTACGATAAAAAATTTGATATTTTTCATAATGAGGGAAAATGAGACGACAGCCTAAATATAACTTTTTTAAAAATAGCTCTTATGCTTTGAGTGGACTAAAAGATATAGTAAAAAACGAAACATCTTTTAAGATAGAGATTTTATTGTTGGTACCGGTGATTTTTATTGTGTGCTATTTTGATTTTTCATTGACAAATAGGATTTTACTTTTTAGTTCATATTTTATGGTGCTATTAGCGGAAGCCGTCAATAGTGCTATCGAAAGAGTGGTTGATCTTGTAACGATTGAATATCATGAAATGGCAAAAAGAGCCAAAGATGTCGGCAGTACGATAGTATTTTTATCTATAGTTCAAGCCATAGTAATATGGTGTGTTGAAATATTTAAGCTATAAAGGATTGCATAATGGGTATAAGTGAAATATTAAAAGGTGTTAATTCTTTTCAAAAAAGTAGTTTTAAGAAAAATAGAGAAAAATTTATAGACTTAGTCAAAAATGGGCAAAATCCAAAAGCTCTTTTTGTCGGATGTAGTGATTCGAGAGTTGTACCAAATGTTATCACGGATTCAGATCCCGGTGATTTGTTTGTTTATAGAAATGTAGGTAACTTTATACCGCCTTTTAGTCCTGAGGTTATTTTTCATGGAACTGCCGCAGCTATAGAATATGCTGTTTCTCATCTAAATATAAGTGAAATTATCATTTGCGGACATTCGCATTGTGGAGCAATCAAAGGACTTTACCAGCGAGATAAGATGGATGACACAAGTATGGCACATCTTAAAAAATGGCTGGAGTTGGGAGAGAGAGCAAAAAAGATAGTGGAAAATATTTTAGCAACAAAAGAGTTAAGTCATGAAGAGAAGTTAAAAATGACAGAGCAAATATCGGTTGTATTTTCTATGCAAAATATACTAACTTATCCCAAAGTTTACGAAAGAGTTCAAGACGGCTCTTTATCTATCAGAGGTTGGTACTATATCATAGAAAAGGGTGAGATACTATATTATGATGATGAAGCGATGGAGTTTGTCTCTATAAAATAAAAATACAAAATTTTTATGGCATAGAGCAGGAGAGCATCCCATTTGATTATGTTAGAAACTTCATTGCATTAATGCTATAAAATCACTCTTCCTATCTCTTTGTAAAGTTCATAATAGTATGATACGAAGCTATACACCTCTTTGTCAACAGGCATAAAATATTTGCCCTCTTTTTTGGCAAAGTTTTCTAAAAACAAAGTGGCATCACTTTTGGATAGATAGTGTTCGGCAAGGTCGGTATAGATCTTTTTGTATTTGTTTTTAGCCTCTTCGTACCTATCAAGGTTGATCGAGAGTTTCTCATCCTCAAAGCTTAAAACTCCGCTTTTAAAAAGAATATGAAGATGTATCAAACCCTCACAATAGTAAGGCTCCACCTCTCCCACCTCTTTCCAAGCTATGAGAGTAACCGCTCTTTTTACTACATCTCTTAAGATATACTCCTTAAGCTCCTTTTTTTCATCTTCAAAAAATGCCGTAAGTCCGCCGGTAGTGGCTTTAAACTCCTCTATATTTTTAAAATTGCCAGTTTTATTCATAACCGTTTCGGTATCGTCATCCATCCATAAGATATGTCCGAATTCATGCCCAATGGTGGTGATATCGTAAATCTTGTGCCAAATTTTCTCTTTTTTAAAGATAAGCTCTTTTTCTTGCTCTATAAAATCATCCCCGAAAATCATCTTGTGTATCTTGAGGGTAGGTTTGGCTCTAAGGGAGTCAAGAACATTGTCGCTGAAAGCAAATATCTTTTTACCGCACTCTTTACTGACATTTTCATCATTTGGTACTACTTGAGCCGAAAATAGTCCGCAAAATTCCGCACCGTAGTAGAACATAGGCCGTCCTATGTAAAGCTGGATTTTCGAAAGAGCCTTTAAAACCTTATCTTTGACACTATCTTTTTGAGATGATATACCATCATACAACTTTATAAACATCTTCTCAATACTATCTTTTGTGGTGCTATTTTGGGTATAGTCGGGGTTTGCTATCCTTATATCCCACTCTAAAGCCACCGCTTTTTTGTAGTGATCTTCGTAGTACTCAAGCGGATGTCCTATCTGCAACGGTGTTGTTATCTTCATCCAAGCTCTATCCACATCAGCCCATCTTTTTATAAGTTTTTCCTTGTCGCTTTCTTGAAATGCCTCAATAAGACTATCAAGATATCTCAAATACTCATCTTTTTGATTATATATCTCATCATCAAGCACCGAGAGTTGAAGCCTGAACTTTTTTAAAGCACCCGATACCTTCTCTACCTCATCTTTAAAAGCGACAGCATAAGGAATGCTTTTATATCCTTCATCGGTTTTTATAAGCACAGAGTATGATCTGTCGGCTTTTTCTCTGCTTTCATCCTTGTCAAAAAGCTCTTTTTCATTTAGCATTTCAAAAATTTTCTCTTCATCTCCGTTAAAAACCCTGTAAAGCTCTCTGTTTACTCCATTTATGATGTGAGCCGTCCATGAGGACTGCCATCTGCTCATAGCAACTCCCACTTCATGAACCCCTTTTAAAACCGCTCTATAAAAGGGGGTTAAAAGCTTGAGAGATTCTATCTTGTGAAGGAGTTTTTCGTGAAGTTTCGTATGACAGTCGCTCACCCAAAGATAAGCCTCCTCCTTAACTTCGATAATCCTCTCTTTACTAAATCCCTCTTTCTCCATAGCTTGAACCAAAGAGTCATCTCTTAAAGATACAAGTCTATTGATGAGAGCAAGTCTGTTTTCATCATTTATACTTAAATTTATCGATAAAAGAAAATTGTCTATAAACTCTCTTTTTTGCTCCTTTTTGCCTTTTAGTATGTTAAAATATCCATTAAGTTCATTTTGTCTCTCTTGTAAAAGAAGATAGATTTTTTGCAAATCACTCTTGAAAAGTTCTCTTT
>JAMOOV010000016.1 GCA_027065125.1 Campylobacterales bacterium
AAAATCATCAGCATAGCGTACAAAAGCTATGTTTTGTTGTTGTAAGAACTGATCCATCTCATTAAGATAAATATTTGATAACAGAGGGGAGAGAATATCACCTTGATGTACACCTTGTAAGTGTTCACCATACTCTCTTTTTTGAAATCCTCCTGTTTGCAAAAAAAGAGAAATAAGTTTTAAGATTTTTTTATCTTCTATCTCTTCATCTAAAAGCTGAAGCAGTTTGTCGTGATCTATGGTCTCAAAAAAGTTGTCAATATCACTTTTTACAATATGAAAATACTTTTTGTTAATGGCGTCTGTTACTCTGTTGAGTGCTTTAATGGTTGATTTATTTGGTCTATATGCATACGACCTGTCACTAAAAAGATTATCAAAGTAAGGGTTGAGATTTTCATAAAGAACTTTTTGAACTATTTTATCCTTAATAGCACTGAGTGCTATAGGGCGTTTTTCTTCTGAGTTTGGTTTATCAATCTCTATCTTTTTAAGTGGTTCAGGTGCATACTCTCCTTTTAAAAGCCTTTTTGAGAGTTTGTTAATATTTTTTGTAAAATCTTTCTCAAACGCTTCAAAATGCACATCATCAATACCACTTGCAACCTTGTTTATCTCGTCATAAGCATCTTTGAGTGCTGATGGTAAAAAAATATACTCAAGTGGTTTTGTGAACATAGATTAGCGTCCTAGCAACTCATAGACTTTAATCGCCCATTTAATTGGAGCTTTATTTTTCGGTGCTGGTTTTGGTCCTATATGAGTCTCAAGAAAATCAGTGAGTTCATTTTTTTCATCATCTGAAAGTTCATACACTTCTATGACTTCAAAAATAAGTTTTGTATCTGCTTTTGTGTATTCAGCGATACTGACTTTAATCTTTTCAACATTTGAGTCTAGACTTGCAAGTACTTCTGATTTTTGAGCCTCTTGAAGCTGTTCTTGATGTACCTGCTCTTGTTTTTTGAGCTCTTCTTGATAGTCCTCTATTTGTAATTTTGCTTTTTGTGCAAGATTTGATTCAAACTGTCCATACCCTACATTTGTCTTCGCTCCTATACCTCTATCTGCCAAAATAGCAGCAAAAAGAAGTGCTTTTTGCTCTTTCGTTATCAAACCATCACTAAGCTCAAACTCAAAAGTAAAAGTAACACCCGGCATCACTTTGATAAAACGCAATGGAGTAGGATCACACAGAGCATCATCAACCAAATTCCCATCTTTATCTTTTTTCTTTTTAGCATTTTTATGCGGTGTTATATAGTCATCACCCAAAAGTTGTAAACCACTCTTTGAAACTGTTGCATCAAAAAATATATCGCCATTGTCAAAAATCTCTTTTTCTAACGCCTTAACATCTATCTGTTCATCTTTTAAAAGCTCTTGTATATACTCTTTATGTCTAAAAACACTTCTTAGTACACCCTTTAGAGAAGATCCTGCAATTACAGGCAAACCACTGGTATAATCAAAAGAAAAACCTAAGATTGCCTGCCCTTCGACACTTGACAGTTCATGAGCATTTCCACTTCCAAGCAAGAGTCCCGGATAAGTTGTTGTAGTACTAAAGTGTATATTACCAATAAACTCTTTTTGTTCTATCTCTGCTTTTTGTTTGATAATATTATCTACCCTTTGTTGAATCAAAGACTCATTTTTAGAGTCACTCATATCGGCATAATTAATATCTCTAAAATAATCTTTATAAAAGAGCCATCCTATATTTGCACTCATTTTACTCACCTTTTTTGAGTTTAAACGTTCTAATGCTTAACTTTACAGCTACAGCAATGTCTAATATCTGTTGTTTTAAATACTCTTCATCTTTACTGTTTGCTAGAACATATCGCAACAAAGAGGTCTCATCTGCATTAGTTTGAAGAATCTGTAAAATAATCTTTGTAAGATAACTTTTATCTTCTTTTGTATTTGCATTGGTATTTTCAAAAAGTGCCAAAGTTGGCTTGAGTCCACTCTGAATGATGCTTGCACCAAAAGAGGATATATATCCATTGTACGCAGATGGAATGGCACCCTGAGGAAACTCTTTTTGTAAAACTTTCATCGCTTCTGGTATATACTTCTCTATATTCTTTTTGCTCATTTTGAAACCTTTGTCACTTTTGAAAATCCATACCCAATAGATTTGTTTGCCCCAAACTGTACCATAGAACCTTCAGTGTTAAATCTGTTTTCAAAACCTGCTATCTTTTTAGCATCTTTTTCATCTACATTGTCAGGTTTAGCTATGTAAAAAAAGAACTTTGTCTTTTTAGGTACTATCTCTTCATACCAAAGATTTTGACTTATTCCGTTTTCTAAAGCATTACGAGCCAGTACAGGCAACTCTAACTTTTTAAAATCTTCATCACTAAAGAGCGCTATATCTTTGCCTAAAAATTCCTCTAAAGAACTTATATCAAAATTACTTACTTTTGCTTTGTCATCTTCTAAAATTGCATTGGAAATATTTTCAAAAATAAGTGGTGATGCCGTCTCAACTTTCAGCGTTGCCAAACCTCTTAGTGCATCTATCAAAGAATCCTCAAGCTCTATGTTAAAATCTTCAATCATCTCTAAAAAATTCACAATAACACTCGGAGAAGTTGCATGGAAATATGCCTTTACATTACTACGAACAGGACGAGTAAGCAGTTGTGCTTCAAAAAAGCTGTATGCTCCTGTCTGATGAGAGTCATTAGAGTTGTTTTCAGGTCCAAAAATGTATGAAACAAGTGCTTTTGAACCCTCTTCTTGAGAAAAAGCTTCACGAAAAGCACCTTTTAGGCTTGAAGAGTTAATGTTTGGCAATTTTGTAACTGCATCTCTTTGTACCTGATTATCAATGATATCAAAGTTAATATCACCACTTCCTACATGTAAATTACTCAGTGTTTCTATCTTATAAAGTTCTACTTTCATCTTATTTTTCTCCTTGATTGTATGTATAAATATTTAAACCGATTTTTTGACAATTTGCATTGTTAAGATTTTGTAAAAGTTCTTCTGAGGGGTTCATAAACACTGAACCTTTCTCATAAAGATTTACTTTTTTACTCTTTTGAAACTTGTTTTGCTGTGTAGCATGTTTTTTGTTTTGCAGTGTTTGAAAACTTATCTCACTTGTGATGGCAAAATCACAATGCTGTGCTATGTTCTCAATTGTAATGTAAGCATCACTTAAAAGTGTCAAGTGAGTATTTTTATCTTTGTATTGTAAAGAGGAGTCACTCTCTTGAACTTGCATCAAAAACTTACTTCTGTCTGCTCCAAGAGTAACAATACCACTTTGCAGTTCAACATCAACATCAAGATCAAATGCAAATACAAAATTATCTTTTAAAAGATAAGCTGTTTTCTTAAAAAGTGAGTTATCTCCACCATTTTTCTTATTTCCTGTCTGCTCAACTTCTTGAAAGATAGCATCAGTTTTTAATTTTTTATCGTTTTTTAGCGATACAAAATTATCATAGATATCTTCTTTTGGGTTATACCCTTGTAAAATACCATCTTCATAAGAAAAATCATCACTTGCTACTTTTTTTATGTAAGCATCCTTTTGTTGCATTAAAAAAACAGCGCCGAGATTTTTTATGACTCCAAAATTTTGTACTTGAGTTTGCAATATATCAAACTTTTCACTTCCTACAAGATCAACAGCCTTTTGTTTTGCTGTTTTATCTACCCATTCTCCACGAATTTTACGCGTAAGCACACCAGATTGTGTCATAATCTCTTTTTTTAGCATACCTAAAAGAGCACTCTGCTGAGGAAAAAGTCTTGACTTTACAAGATATGTCCCCTGCTCCTTATTGCCAAGTACGCCAAAAGTGTTTTCTCCACCAAACAAGAACGGCTCAAGTGGTTTAAGTGTTATTAGATACTTCATTACTTGTCTCCTTTTACAAACTTCATAAAACGCAGTGTTGCATAAACCTGTTGTATATCTTGTGAAGCGTGCATATAAGCAACAAGTTGATTAAAAAACTCTTTGTACTGTGTATGCCCTGCTTCATTAAAATAGTTTTCAAAGAAGTTATGTAGCTTTGCTGTATCGTCTAAAATCTCTTGCAGTGTTTTTTCATATGTTTGAATTTTATGGTGAATAGAGTGCAGGAAATTGGCATTCTCATCCTCGTTGGCAACATTTGATACAAAATCCAAAAACTTTTGATATGTTTGTGCATCACTTTTATGCACTACTGTTTCAAAACTCTGTCCACTGTGTTTTGTTACTTTAAAAGCAAGATTGTTTTTCTCCCCTGTCTTTGCTTTTGCAAAAAGCTGATCTCTTGAATTTTCCAATGCTTCATAAAGTGGGAATTTTACATAATTTACCGAAATACCGAAACTCAGTGTTGCCTCAGGAATTTTTGTCGAAAAATCTTGTGCAATTTTTTCACAAAGATTGAAAA
>JAMOOV010000017.1 GCA_027065125.1 Campylobacterales bacterium
ATTGAGATAATTTTCCAAAACCGCTATCGTAAATTTTCTATTTGGATCCAAATTTGTAGAGACTTTTTTATACTCCACATTTGCACTTGTAGAGTCTCTTTTATCATGACCGCTGATGATGTCATAGAGTATTGCACTATCCTCAACATTTTGAGTAAAAGGTCCTATCTGATCCAATGAGCTTGAAAAAGCACTCAAACCGTACCTGCTAACTCTTCCATATGTTGGTTTCATGCCTACACACCCACAAAATGCCGCAGGTTGTCTTATACTTCCTCCCGTATCGCTACCAAGAGCGGCGATAGCTATACCTCCGCCTACCGCCGAAGCACTCCCTCCGCTACTTCCTCCGGGAACACAGTTGGGATCGAAAGGATTTTTTGTTTTTCCGTAAAAAGAGGTTTCGGTTGAGCTACCCATAGCAAATTCATCCATATTTGTTCTACCAAAAGGTGCAAGACCGGCACTTTTTAAGTTCTCTATCACACCCGCATCATAAGGAGCTACATAACCTTGAAGTATATTTGAAGCACAAGTTACACTCCAATTTTTTACTTGAATATTGTCTTTTATGGCTATAGGCACACCCTCTCCGCTTACATTTAACTCGCTATCGGTTAATTGTTCTACATAAGCGCCAAGATCCTTTTTTTCATCTATTTTTTGTGCCAAATCTTTTCTAAACTCTCTTAGCTCCTCTTTTGGAAGTGCCAAAGCCTCTTTTAAAGTTATCACCTCTTTACTCCTTTTTTTACCAGATAAATTCCAACTCCGATAATCACAAATATCACACCGATAGTTTCAAAGATAAAACTCAATCTAACCGGCTCACTCAATATCATTTACTGCAACTTCTTATCTCTTCTTCACCTTTGCATCTACTACAAAGTTCACCCTCGACTTTAGCTCTATACTTCCAACATCTCGGACACTTTTCTTTTTTTGCAAAGTATATTTTAAATTCATCATCGCCCACAGTAAAACTTTTGATAGGATCACCGGCAACTTCACAAATAATATCGCTAACAGTAAACCAATCTTCTCCATCCGCTCCACTAAGCTTTTCAAGTTCTTTTGAGTCGCTATATATCACAAGCTCGAGTGTGGACTTGATCTTTTTATCTTTTTTAAGTTCATCAACTATCTCAAAAAATTTTTCTCTTGCCTCTATCATATATTCATCATTAAACGGTAATTCAATATCCGGCAAACTTTTATATGTCAAATCAAACACATCTTCGCACTCTCCCTTAACAACACTCGGAGTATGTTCTATAATCTCATCCGCAGTATAAGTTAAAACCGGAGCTATTAATAAAAGCATCTCTCTTGCTATATTCGCCATAGCACTTTGTGAAGCTCTTCTTGTTTTAGAATCTTTTGGATCACAATAGAGTCTATCTTTGGATATATCAAGATATATACCGCTTAAATGATTGATGATAAAATGGCTAAGAGTTGACAAACCTTTTGAAAAATCATACTCATCAAATGCCTCTTTGCACTCATTAAACACGATATTTGCTTTCCAAAGTATCCATCTATCTATGGAAGAATACTCTTCGATACTCACACAAGCCTCAAGATCATTTACATTGGCAAGTAAAAATCTAAAAGTATTTCTTATCTTTCTATATTGTTCGCTCATCTGTTTAAGAATTGTATCACTGATTTTCAAATCTCCGCTATAATCGCTCATGCCGACCCAAAGTCTAAGTATCTCCACTCCATATTTTTTCGCTACATCGCTCGGAGCTACGACATTTCCTTTGGATTTACTCATCTTTTCGCCCTTCTCGTCAACGGTAAAGCCGTGAGTAAGTATCTTTTTATACGGAGCTTTTTCGTTTATGGCGGTACTTACCAATATAGAGCTTTGAAACCAACCTCTATGCTGATCGCTACCCTCAAGATACATATCTGCAGGATAATCTCCCGCATCATAATCGCTACTTTCAAGTACCGCTTTCCAAGTTGATCCGCTATCAAACCAAACATCAAGTATATCCATCACTTTTGTTAAATTTTCCGCTTTATAGTTGGAATTTTCGGGTAAAAGCTCTTCGATGCTAAGATCCCACCAAGCATCAGCCCCTTTTTTCTCAAAGATATCGGCAATGTTATCCAAAACCTCACTATCAAATATCGGCTCTCCCGTTGTTTTATCTCTAAAAAATGCGATAGGCACACCCCAATCTCTCTGTCTGCTTATACACCAATCGGGTCTATTTCCCACCATGCTCGATAGTCTTTTTTCTCCGCTTTTTGGATAAAATCTCACCTTTTTGATCTCGTTTTCTGCATTTTTTCTTAAACTTTTACCCTCTATCTCTTTATCCATAGCTATAAACCACTGCTTTGTAGCTCTATAGATAACTGGCTTATGAGTTCTCCAGCAATATGGATACGAGTGAGTAAATCTTGAGGATTTGATAAGTGCATCTCCCAAAAGTTCAAGTATCTTTTCATTGGCACTAAAGACATGCATTCCGACAAACTCTTTTGGATTTGGCAAAAGCTTCTCTCTTATCAAAGTTTCATCATACAATCCATCTTCATCAACCGGCATAATGACATCTATACCATATCTCAAAGCTACTCTATAGTCATCTTCTCCATGTCCTGGTGCGGTATGAACACACCCACTACCACCGCTCATCTCAACATGTTCACCAAGTATCACTTGAGAGTCTCTACCGTTTAGAGGATTGATAGCTTTTAGATTTTCAAGCTCTTTAGATGTGAAGGTTTTTGCAATATCACCATTTACAATACCATCCTCTTTCAATGAATTAAAAAGCTTCTTAGCTACGACAAAACCGTCACTACTTAAAACATACTCCTCTTCGGGATTTAGTGCTATGGCTTGATTTGCCGGTAGTGTCCAAGGGGTTGTTGTCCAAATGATGATACTCGCCTCGCCCTCTATATCAAGACTCTTTTTTGCCTCATCGCTTAGCTTAAAAGCTACAAATATGGAGTAATCCTCTTTATCTTGATACTCCACTTCAGCTTCAGCTAAAGCCGTTTTTGCCGCCCAAGACCAAAATATCGGCTTACTTCTCTCAACCAAAAGCCCTTTTTTGGCTATATCGCAAAGATTTCTGTATATATCGGCTTCAAACTTAAACTTCATTGTTAAATAGGGATTTTCCCAATCTCCTATAACTCCAAGAGCCTTAAATTCCTCCTCTTGAATTTTATAAAATTTCGTAGCATGTTCTCTGCACAACTCTCTTATCTTGCTTTTTGGAAGTGTATCTTTTTTAGTTTTTCCTATCTTTTTTTCAACCTGCTGTTCGATAGGAAGTCCATGACAATCCCAACCCGGAACATACCTAACACTCTCGCCAAAAAAGTAATGTTTTTTGATAATAATATCTTTTAAGATCTTATTTAGTGCATGACCTATATGGATATGTCCGTTAGCATAAGGAGGTCCGTCGTGAAGATTGAAAGAATTTTTAGCATCTTTTCTGTTTTTTATCATCTTTTGATATACTTTTTTCTCTTCAAACCAGCTTTTGTATCTTTTTGATTCATTTCTGGGAAGATTGCCCCTCATGGCAAATGTGGTTTTGGGTAAAAGTAAAGTATCTTTATAGTCCATTATTTAAAGCTCCTACGGGTTGTATATAAATTTTGTAATTATATCCAAAAAGGTATTAAAAATCGGTTAATATCATATGTGATATAATCTCTTTTTATTAGAAAGGAGTATTTTTATGAAAGTAGCACTTTTGGTAGTTGGTAAAAAGATAAAATATAATAATATTTTAATGGATTATATCGAAAGAAATATAAAGAAAAAACTTCAAGTTATAGATATAAAATATTTTCTTGAAGAGAATGATAAAAATCTATTTTTAACTCTTGAAGAGATAATTTCTAAAATTGACAATTTAATAATCGTTAGCGATGATAAAAATTTTAATATTATTGGTAAAGTTCTATCCACTATCAATAGAGATTCTCTGATATTAAAAGATGATATGTTGCTTCCTTCAAAAAGTATCAAACAAGAAAAGGATAGTTATCTTCTTGAAAACGAAAAATGTAAAATAAATGTTTTAAGAGTAAAAGAAGACAGAATAATTCCAAATATACTCATAGATGCACCAAGAGATATAAAATTTATCAATACCATAGATATGGATGTTGAGTCTTGCGAAATACTTCTTGAACCAATAGCTGAAAATTTTGAAACAAAAATAAAAATTATAAAAATAATAGAGGGATGGAATCTTATAAAAATAGAGAGTTTAAAATATGGGCAGATAAACAATTTCGTAGAATCTGCAAAACAGCTTTTAAGTAACAAAATAATCCCGCAAAAAGATGTGATTTTATATATAACTGAAAAATTGATACGAAACAATATCAAATTGACAACTGCTGAAAGTTGTACCGGAGGAGCATTATCCGCCATGCTAATAAAACAAAGCGGTGTATCCAGCATCATAAATGGCAACCTTGTAACATACTCAAATGACACAAAAGAGGCTTGGCTTGGAGTATCTCCACATACGATAGAACATTATGGAGCTGTTAGCGAACAGTGTGTCAAAGAGATGCTTGAAGGTGCTATAAAAGCAAGTAATTCGGATATATCCATAGCCATAAGTGGCATAGCCGGACCAGACGGTGGTAGCGAAGAAAAGCCTGTAGGAACCGTATATATAGGAGCTAAAAGCAAAAATGGTGCGGAAATCATAGAGAGATTGGCACTACATGGGGATAGAATTTATATACAAAATCAGACAGTTTTATATGCCATAAAGCTACTTCTAAACATAGAAAAAAATCTTTTTTTCAAATAATTTTGAAAAACCCTTGACAAATATATTTTTTTTCTCTATAATTTCAACTCCATTTCACAAATGGTGCAGGTGACTCCTTAGCTCAGCCGGTAGAGCATCTCCCTTTTAAGGAGGTGGCCGTTGGTTCGAATCCAACAGGGGTCACCATTTTTTTTAGAGTACACATAAAAGACCCCATCGTCTAGTGGCCCAGGACCCCGCCCTTTCACGGCGGTAACAGGGGTTCAAATCCCCTTGGGGTCGCCATTTTTTAAATGGTTAAAATAGTTTTGGGCAAATTCGGTCGCTTAGCTCAGTTGGTAGAGCGCCACCCTTACAAGGTGGATGTCATAAGTTCGAGTCTTATAGCGACCACCATTTTTTAAGGTTGCGGCGGTAGTTCAGCTGGTTAGAATACCGGCCTGTCACGCCGGGGGTCGCGAGTTCGAGTCTCGTCCGCCGCGCCACCTTTTTCTCATATCAAATCTCAACTATAATCAATAATTAATAAAACATATATTATAATTTTTATATATTTTTGAGGAGTTTACATGTCTTATGTCTATATAGTTACTATCATACTTTTTGTTATAGCCCTTCTTGTGGTTGGATTTGTAATGGATAAAGAGGATTTACAAGAAATTGAAGAAGAAGTTTCTTGTTAATTTTATCTATTTGCCATATAATATATTGTAAGCTTTTGTAGCTTCAAATCCTTTATAAATATTTTTTAAAGTTTTTATATCTTTTTTCACATAGTCAATATTTTTTACTTTTTGTTTAAAATCATTTAAATATTTTTTTGCCTCTTTGCTATTTTTCTCTATAAGATAAACAAACCCAAGATATTCTCCTGCAAAATGATGACCTATTTTTAAAGCTTCTTTAGCATTCTCTTTAGCTTTTTTCATATCTCCACCAAGCAAATAGTACCATGATGCTTTGGCATACATACTGTTTTTATTTATCGAATCTGCATACTTTACACAATCTTTTTGATGAGATAAATCATGCTCTTTTACAACATAATAATCACACCTTACCATATCTCTACCTATGGCACAATTACAAGCCAAAAGTGATACTGCCGAGAATATCGCCAACATTATAAATTTCTTCAATATTTTCTCCTTTTAGATTTATCTCATTTTATTATAGATAACAGTATGCAACATCATAATCTCTTTGAAAATTTTCGTTTTGGTATAGCTATAAGTATAGTTGAAACTACAATCGCTATAACCCAATATATCCAAGCAGGTATAGGCACAGGTTCTCCTGCTGCATAAGAGTGCATTCCGGAAAGATAGTAGTTTACTCCAAGATATGTCATGATAACGGATGAATATGCTATCGTAGAAGCAACAGCAAAGGCAAACTGACCGTTTAGCTTTGGAATCAATCTCATATGCACCACTGCCGTATATACAAGTATGGATACTAATGCCCAAGTTTCTTTAGGATCCCAACTCCAGTACTTACCCCAAGACTCATTTGCCCAAACTCCACCGAGAAAGTTTCCTAAAGTTAAAAGCATAAGTCCAAGTATCATAGACATCTCATTGACTCTTGTCGCTTCAGTTATACCGTTTAAAATACTTTCATTTTTTTTATCTTTTGGATTATTGCTTAGCATGATAAACATAATCAAAGTAAAATAGCCAAGAAGAGCATTTAAACCCAAAAATCCATAACTTGCCGTGATAACAGAAACATGTACCATAAGCCAATAAGATTTTAAAACCGGAACGAGATTGGTAATTTCCGGATCCATCCAACTAAGATGAGCTACAAATAAAAATACACCTGTCAATATAGCTGTCAAAGAGAGTGCCATAACAGACTGCCTTGAGAAGATAAGACCTGCCAACATCATAGACCAAGCGATATATATCATAGATTCATATCCGTTACTCCAAGGAGCATGTTCGGCAACATACCATCTAAGCCCCATGCCAAAAGTCTGTGCGACAAATGCCAAAGTCAATATAACAAAACATACTCTAATAAGCCATTTAACCGAACTTTGCGGTTTTAACATTTTATACATTATCACAAAAAGTAAAAATAATCCTGTTAAAAGATATACAAGTATCAATCTTGAGAAAATATTTAAGTGATTATATAGAATTTCCGCATTAATTCTACTTTTATCCTGTATGATTTTGCCACCATACTTTTGCTGATATTCGGATATTACTTTTAAAGTCCTATCGGCATCTTGCCAATTACCACTATCTACTCCCTTATTTAGAGCTGTAAAATAGTTAGCTAACATTTCTCTTATTTGTTTACTTTCAGCTTTCGGAAAAGTTGAGATGGCAGTTTTAGGATCGTACCATTTATTGTTCGGATCTTTAATTTTTGGAAATATTTTAAATAATGCTCCGGTATATACATAATAAAGCACATTTAATCTCTCATCTACTTTTAAAACATCTTTGTCAAACTTATCTCTATCAATAGGGGGTTTTCTGTTTGCCTCTTCGGTGTATTGAGTAAGCTTGTATGGATTTTCGCCTTTTATGTGGGAGAAAAACATATTGAAAGCGGCATATTTATCACTTTTTTTCATCCCTAAAATTCTTTTTAATTTATCGTGAGAAACTCTTATCATAGGGATATTTTGCCAAGCAAAAGGAGATGCAAGCATACCAAGCATAATCTGATCGGCATCAAGTCCATAAAAACTTCTCTTTCTTGCAACCTTATTTAAAACATTATTTGCAAAAGAATCTATAGGTTTAATCCTCCCTTCTCTATCCTGCAAAAGCAAAAGTCCAAACTTATCTGCATGGTTTTTTTCATACTTTTTGACAATATTTATACTCTCTTGCAAAGTCAATTTTTCCCCGGCTTTCAAAATTTTCGGCATAAAGAGTATGGATAATGCAAAAAGAGCTATCAAAGCGGTTTTAGCACTCTCTTTATTTTTTTGCATCTCTTTTTGTATCCTTCTGCCAAGAGTTCTAAATCTACTTTTCGGACTTAAAATAGTCAGTATAAATCCTATTCCAAGAAGCAGGTAGCCTAAATAAGTAGGATATTTTCCGGGGTCATGATTGACCGATAGGATGGTCCCTTTTTCATCTTTATCATATGACGATTGGAAAAATCTATAATTTTTATAGTCAAGCACATGATTCATATATATCCTAAAGGGCATAACGACTCCATTTTTTTTATCTATCAAAGTCACTTCACTTGCATAAGATGACGGAGCCATAGATCCGGGGTATCTATCCAACTCAAATTTTCTCAATTTTAAAGAAAATGGCAAAGTCATAATTTTAGAACCCCATTCAAAAGCAAAAGGAATTCCTCCTATAACAACCTTTTTAACAAATCCTTTTGCTCCTTTACCTTGCCCAAACATAGTTACCTCTTTGGTATCTCCATCGTACTGAACTTTAACCACCAAAGCACTAAAGGCATTAAATCTCATACCAGCTTTTGTGGCAGCACCGGAAACCAACTTCTCTTTTCCTCTTATTTTCATAGATTTTGGTGCAAAATTTAAACTATCTATGCTATAAAGTCTTTTTGCTATAAATTTATACTTCTTCATCGGCTCAAGACTCTTTTTTTCTTGTGTCTTCATATTTAAAACTGTTATTTCTTTGTTGGATTGGATAAAAAAATTTTTTTTATCAGTTGTTATTTTGACTATAGGACTTCCCCAAAGAGACATTTTTATATCTTTATCAAGAGTAAGTAAAATTCCATTTACATTTTTACTTTCATTCTCTTTAAGTACAAAATCGCTATTTGCACCATCCGTACTCATAAAAGATATCATAGGCTTTCCATTCGGATCTTTAACAATGGTAGTGGTGGCATTCGGAATAAAATCAACATACTTTATCTCTGCTGTTTTACCATCTATATTCATCTTAATATCAAAGTCGTTATTGCCTACTTTAGAGAGATAGGCTTTTTTCTCAAGATGATATATCTTATCTCCCTTTTGTGCATCCACTTGTATATACGGCTCACTTGATATCATTCTGTTTTCAGTATATCCGTTTCTTATATGCATAATCCCTTCGTATCCGATATATCTCGTAACTATTGAACCTATCAAGATAAACAAAAATCCAACATGAAATACAAGTATGGGCAGCTTGTCTTTTCTATAAAGTTTATATCTTACTATATTATAAGCGAGATTGATACCAAGAAGCAGTTGGATAGCTCCAAACCATAATGTTCCGTAAACTATTCCCCAAGCTGTTTCAGTACCGAAATCATTTTCTATAAATGTAGCTACACCACAAGCTACAGCAAATATCAACAACAAAGCAAAAGCACTTTCCATTGATAGAAACAGTTTCTTAAAAATTTTTATCACTATTATATCCTCAATATCCAAAATTACAAAATTTTATCTAAATAAGGTAAATATGAGATTAAAGTTATGATAATTCAAAATTAAGTTGATATATTCACTAATTCTAAAAATTTTGTCATTGAAAAATTTAATGCCCACAAAATTACAATGAGACAACTGCACAGCAGTCTCATTATGTTTCAACCCTAAGTTCCAAAGCCTTTGACAAAGAGAGCATATCTACATTTTCGAGATTTATGCCTGTAGGAACTCCTTGAGCTATTTTTGTAAATTTTAGATCAAAATCCTTCATTTTATCTTCAAGAAAAAAAATAACCGCATCATTTGACAAAGATGGACTAAAGGCAAAAATTACCTCTTTAATTCCTTTTTTTATGATATTGGTTAATTTTTCCATATCAAGCAATTCCAACGACTCAAGTACAAAATACCTACCATTATATTCGGTATTTTCTTCCAATATAAATATATCTTTTGCATTCTCTACAATACATAATTTACTGTCATCTCTCATATCATCCGAACATATATCACAAATCTCATCTTCACTCAAAGCACCACATATCTCGCATCTTCTTATGGATGCAACAGCACTCTCTATCGCATGGGAGATTTTTAAAGCTGAAAATGTATCTTTTGTTACCATATGATATGCAAATCTTAAAGCTGATTTTTTTCCCACTGTAGGCAAAGTATTTAGAGCATCTACTAAATTGTTAAATTTTTCCAATCCATATTTTCTCATAAAATGATTATACACTTTTTTATTTTAATCAATGTTAAAACTATTTTTTAGTATAATTTCGCTCTAAATTTAGAGCTAAGGTAGGCAAATTGGAAATAGATTATTATGAAGTTTTAGAAATTTCAAGAGATGCAAATGCGGATGAGGTAAAAAAAGCATATCGAAAATTGGCTCTAAAGTATCATCCCGACAGAAATCAAGGCGACAAAGAAGCAGAAGAAAAGTTCAAGCTTGTCAATGAAGCTTATCAAGCACTCGGAGATGAGAAAAAAAGAGCCATATACGACAGATATGGCAAATCAGGCTTAGACTCTCAAGGTTTCAGTCACTACAGTGATATGAATAGTGAAGATGTAATGGATGATTTAAGTTCCATTTTTGAATCTGTATTTGGTCATGGTTTTGGAGGTTTTGGAGGTTTTTCGTCTCGAAGAGGACAAAAAAAATACAAATATACTCTCGATATAGAGACAAAAATTATTCTTGAGTTTAATGAAGCGGTTTTCGGATGCAAAAAAGAGATAAAATACACATATAAAAAGCCTTGCGATATATGCGACGGAACCGGTTCACAAGATAAAAAAACTCAAACTTGTCAAAACTGTGGCGGTAGAGGACAAGTTTATTATAGACAAGGCTTCATGACTTACTCTCAAACTTGTGAAGTTTGTGGAGGCAGTGGAGAAATTATACAAAATAGATGCAAAAATTGCAAAGGTTTAGGATATGCGGAAGAAAATGCAAAAATTACCGTTGATATACCAGAAGGTATAGATAACAATAACCAAATAAGGGTAGCAAACAAGGGAAATATCGGAGAAAATGGCGAAAGAGGCGATTTGTATGTTTTAGTTGTCGTAAAAGATGATGAGCATTTTGTTAGACACAATGATGATATTTATATCGAAGTTCCCGTATTTTTTACTCAAGCTGTTTTAGGTGAAACAATAAAGATACCAACTCTAAAA
The DNA here is from genome assembly GCA_027065125.1 of Campylobacterales bacterium. GTDB lineage: Bacteria > Campylobacterota > Campylobacteria > Campylobacterales > JALSKU01 > JALSKU01. The sequence goes on from JAMOOV010000017.1 coordinate 10,864, forward strand.
GGCGAAGATGAACTTAAATTGCCGGTAGGAGCCAAGGACAAACAACAATTTATTTTTAGAGGGAAAGGTATAAAAAATGTTCACACAAAAAAAGAGGGAAATCTTATAGTTCAAATAAGAATCAATTATCCTAAAAAATTGAATGAAGAGCAGATTGAGTTATTGCAAAAATTACAAGATTCTTTTGGTTATGAAAACCATCTTAGTGAGAATAAATTTGAAGGTGTCTTTGACAAGATCAAAAATTGGTTTAAAAAATAAGGATATACCATGAGTTTAAAAAAAGTTTTTTTAATTTTATCAGCGATTTTATTTGTAGGCTTCACATCTCTTAATGCTGCAAATAAAGAGGAAAATACCTTTGAATTTAAAGATTTACAAGGTAAAGAGGTAGTTTTAAATACATTTGTACAAGGTATTCATTTTAAAGGCGAAAAAGGCAAAGTTGTTTTACTTGATTTCTTTGGAAATATGTGTCCTCCTTGTCTTATGGAAATGCCAGAACTTGTTGAGATTCAAAAAGAGTTTAAAGGCAAGTTTGATATCATAGCTTTTCAAGTACAAACAAAAGCTACCGATGATGAAATGAGAGATTTTGTAAAAGAACATAAATTAAACTATACTGTTATCAATAACAGTGATCCTAAAGTTTTTGATTTTACAGACTATATATCAGCAAAAACTTCTTGGAAAGGCTTGATACCTTTTGCTATACTCTTTGACAAAAAAGGAAATGCATCAAAAATTTATCTCGGCATGAAGAGTAAAGAAGAATTTGAAAAAGATATCAATTATCTATTAAATCATTAAAAAGGGAAGTCTATCTTCTTTTTTAAGGTCTGTTTTCTTGCAAAATATTTTTAATTTTCCGATACCTAAAGTGAATGAAGAGGGTTTTTATACTATTTTGAAAAATGATAGTGTTGAAATTAAAACCGTAGTAAGTAACACCCTATCTACAAAAAGAGAATTTGTGTCAGATAGAGATGAATGGGTTATGCTTGTGCAGGGTTGTGCAAAAATATTCATGGACGACACTATGCATAAATTAAAAAAAGGAGATATTCTTTTTATCCCGGCCGGCAAAAAACATACTCTTTCAAAGACTAAGAAAATTGCCATATGGCTTTGTATTTATCTAACAAACAACTCTACACCGGATAAACCACAAAAGATATCAACATCCATTCCTGTATGATGGCTATTTTTATATCTTAATACTCTATAAAAATTAAATTTATCTTTTTTGCCAAGGTATTTTAGTAGCACTAAGTGCTGCTAATGTGAAAGATAAAAAAACAATTACAGGAGTGTTCAATAGTGCTTTGATGAATGATGCCGTGTATAAATTTAAACGATATGAAGATGCAAGTTTGGAATATATTGGTATCAATAAACATAAATTTGATAATATAGGATTGTATGATACGGTATTAAGTAAAGAAGATTATAAGCTGGGTTAGATTTTAAAATTTTCCTTTTCTAAAGATGGAGTAGATAAGCACCATCCCCATAAAAACGGCTGTTACAAATCCGGCTAATCCTAAAACGGGAATACCAAAAAGCAAGGGTGGTGTTTTGGCAAGTAGCAATAAAGATGAACCTATCAAGATAGATGCGATCACTACGGCTATCGAGAGTCTATTTGACGATCTCTCTATACTCTCTTGTATATTTTCAAGCCCTTTGTGCTGAAACTCAATTTTGAGTTTGCCACTTTTCATCTTTTGTGCTATCTCTTTAATATCCTGTGGAAACTGCATTAAAAAATCACCCAATTCTTTGGGTATTTCACCTACTTTGGAAAAAAATGCGGTTAGTGAAAAATTCTCTTTATAAAACTGTATAACAAAAGGCTTGATCGCCACACTTGCATTAAAGTCGGAGTCCAACTCTTTTCCCACTCCCTCTATCGTCATCAAAGCCTTTACGAGCAAATAGTTATTTTCCCTAAAATAAACCCTATATCGACTCATCAAAGCAACTATATCATTGAGAAGGTTCTTCATCTTAATATCTTTAAGTGAAGCATAAAAATAGGTACGAATAACATCACCCATATCTTTGGCAAATGCATTTTCGTCAAGATCGTCATTTCGCACTTTTGCCAACTCTAAAATACAAAGTGCCGCCTTCTCCTCTTCCTCTTTCGTAATATAGTAAATCATATCCACAAAGTATTTTCTATCACACTCTGCAATACTTCCCATCATTCCAAAATCAACAAAAGAGATACGGCCGTCTTTAAGTACAAAAATATTACCCGGATGCGGATCGGCATGAAAAAAACGATACTTAAATATCTGTTCACAAAGCAGATCAAAACCTCTTTGTGCTATCTCTTTTGGATCGATACCAATCTCTTTGAGTTTTTCGATATCGGTAACTTTTATACCTTCTACATATTGCATTGTCAATATAGTGCTACAAGAAAACTCTTCAAAAAGTTTTGGTACGAAAATATTTTTATTTTCATCAAAATTTTTTGCAAATAGTTTTAGATTTAATGCTTCAGCATTATAATCAAGCTCTTTTTTGATACTTTTTTCAAACTCCTGCACGATCTTTTTGGGAGAGTGAAACCCGTAGCTCTCAAGTTTATTTTCAAGCAATGAGGCAAGATGGTGCATAATCTCTATATCCGAATGGATCGTCTCTTGTGCAGATGGCCTGAGTATCTTTACGGCAACTTCTTCGCCACTTTTCAAACGACCTTTATAAACCTGCCCCAAAGAGGCTGAAGCAACCAATACCGGCTCTGTTTCAAAAATCTCATCAACATCTTTTCCAAACTCCTCGATAAAACGACTTTTCATCATTTCAAAAGGTATCGCTTCCACACTATCTTGAAGCTTGGAAAATTCGTCGGCAAGTTCAAGCGGGATAAGATCGGGGCGAGTTGAGAGGATCTGAGCCATTTTGATAAAAGTAGGCCCAAGCTCTTCAATCGTTTTACGAATTCGTACACTTCGGCTTAAATGCAGGGGGGTTTGCATCTTTTTGAGAGTGGAAAATTGGAGATATTTCTCAATCCCCATAGCACTGACGACATCATCAAAACCGTTTTTTACTAAAATAGTGATGATATCTTTAGTTCTCTCAATTTGCCGAAGTGTATTAAACATTATGCTTGCTTATCTTTTTGGATTTCATGCTTTAAAGCAGTGATTTCACGATGCAAAGAGGCTATATCCTCTTTGGTTGCAACTCCCAACTCTTTGAGTTGTGCATGAATCTCTTCTTTGATAGTTTTATCTATATCTTGTGATTTTGTTTCTATCTGACTTTTAAGATTTTGCAAAAACTTTTCACCCTGCTCCTTACTTATATCGCCCTGTTTCATGGCTTCATCAACAAGACTTTCAACTTTTTCTTTGGCAATAAACATTGCACCCAATCCCATTTTTACTATATCATCTGCCGTAACTCTTTGCATTTCTTATCCTTTTATCCATTTATTTTTACATTTCAGAGTTATTATATCACTATTTTAATATACCTTTCATTAATTTAAATGGCAATCCCAATGTCCTTTTCATTATATTTACAGGAGCAGAAACAATGTCTTTTGCAACCATTGTTCTTACTTTCGGATCGCTGAGTTTTCCTGTTATTTTTAGGTTTGTCGAAAGAGTTTTTCCGTCAAATACGATATATCCAGCGAGCGGAATTTTTGATAGTGTACTGCCAAAATTTGTTTTGAGCTCCGCTTTCATATCAATCGTATCATATTTACTGCTTAAGCTACCTTTTGCTGCAATTCTTATCTCTTTAGATTTTACAATAAAATCCGAAATATAAAAAATATCTTTTTTAAAATGAAATTTTGTATAGACTTTATCTGCATGCACACCATTTGTACTATATCCCGGTAAAGAAAAAGCGACAAGAGTGGGGACTGTGTTTACAAATGCTAAAATATTATTTAAAAGCACATAATCTTTTATAACTGTATCTCCGATAGTAACACTACCTCTGTACTCATCAGGAGTTCCGTCTATAGAAAAATTAAAATCCCCTCCTTTGAGCTTCGCAAAAGTGATGATATTTTTTGCAAATTTTTCATTAAAATTTTTACCTATAACACTAAATTTATTATCTTTGAATGTAAAATGCATCTTTCCTTTTGCATAAGTGAGATCTCCGCTTAATTCACCGTTTTTATAAACAATAGTAATACTATCAGAGAGAATATAGCGATTGCTTTCAAGGTATATATATGAATTTTTTGCTTTTACATATATATCCATATTTGATTTTTTTGTTTTTTGGTATGGCAGTGATTTTATAAATGCAAGTAACTCATTGATATCAATACCACTATTTTGTATGTTAATATTTATATCTCTATCCACTCGGAGATTTACTTTATCATTTACCGAGAGTAAAATCGTTTTATTTTTAAGTATTTTTCCTTCTATTTTGTACTGTGGTACAGCTTTGCCATAGTTTGTTAAGATTTTATATTTATATCGCAAAGAAGTTATAAAATGCAATGGCTCCTCATCATTATTTTTATAAAAAAGTGTATTTCCGTTATCTATATGATATTTTCTTAAAATATTGAAATTTTTAGCAATTTTCCCAAGAGAATTAAAACTCAAAATCCATCTTTTTTGATTGATAATGAGTGTCGCTTCCAACTCTTTGATGTCAATTTTTGTCTGCTTTTTCTCTGTTTTTACCAGTAAGTGTATCTGTTTTTTATGATAAAGTACTTTTTTTGTTTTTGGTTCTGTAAAAACAGCATTTTTTAGATAGATATCTCCTATTTTTCTCTTTGCATCATAAAGAACTTGTATATCCGATTTGAAGTAGTTATCTACTTTTACCTTGGTATGTTGGAGTTGAATATCTCTCTTGTCAATTTTGAGCAAAAGATGTTTCATGCTCCATGGCACACCATTCATATTGAGTAAAATATTCTTAGACGAGCTTATACGAATATTTTTATCTATATGTAGATTTACATCTGTTATAGGATGTATCAGCCCGATACCCATATAATTAAGCTTTGAGAGATTGAGTACAAAATCAGCTTTATGGTGTTTTATATCTATCGCACCCTTTAAAACTCCATTGGCAATATCTTCGATGCCAAAATGAGTCGTTGGAATGTTTACCTGCAAATTCTTAAAATCAGGAGAGAGTGTCAAAGAATCAAGTACGAATACTACATCCTTTAGATGCCATTTTGATTTGTCTATTATGAGTCTGCTATCCTTTGGAAAAATCTTATATACAACTTTGAGAGGCTTTTTTTGAGTTTTTAGATACTCATCTGCAGAGAGTTTTATTTTTGTAAAATAAAAAGTGATCTCTCCCGTAGAGCTTTTTGTGTTGTAATGTGCAGTAGAATCGGCAACAGCATCCATACCATTGTTATAGTGTACTTTCATTCGCACAATGCTAATATTGGAATTGTTTAGTTTTATAAGCAAATCTTTTACATCAAGATTGATACCCGCATAGTCAATATTGGCTTTTTTGGTAGAAAAAGTCCCCTGAGTATCAACATCAAGTGTTTCAAGATTGATAGCAAGTGTCAAATCTGTTTTTATTTTACCGGTATGTTGAATAAATGGCAAGCTGATTTTATATGCATCCAAAATATGCATAATGTCATTATCTAAACGAGCATGAAATAAAAGATGCAGTCTAAGTATGCTCTGTGGTTTTGTGAAATCAATTTTTACCCAACTCTTTTGAAGAGGCACTTTGCATGTATAAGCTTCTTTTGGATAGATAGACAAAACACCTTTTGAGAACTCAAGTTCACTCTTTTGTGTATGAATTGCATCAAGCTTTGGATTGTATGTATAGTTAAGTTTATTGAGTGTTGCTGAGATATAAAGATTTTTATAGGCTAAGTTGAGTGCATCATATTTCACAAATCCTTGTATCTTATGAATTTGAAGACTTGATGCATCTATGGCATCCATCGCCCAAAATTTAAGAGTATCGCTCAAATGAAAAAGAGCTATAAAACTATGGATATCTTCTATCTTTTTTTTAGAATTAATCCTATATGTAAAACGATCTTGGTCGGCAGTTCCATATAATATTAGATCTGCATCATTATTTACATGCACTTCTGTTTTTGTAAAAATCTTTTTGAGTTTCGTATCGATAGTGATTATACCCTTGGCTTTTATTTTATTTTTTAAGCCTGTCAAATCATCAATATCAAATACAATCTTATCGCCGTCTATTTTAAAGTGTGAATAGAGATAAAAATCGGATGCTTTCAGAGCAAAAAGAGCTTTTTTTTGAGCATTATACTTTAAAGTAGCTCTTATTGTGTCATATTTTATTTTTTTAATGCTGAGAGATTTGATATAAGAGAGATATCGTGTATTTATATCAATATACTTGGCAACAGCATTGAGTAGTGTTTTTTTTATCTCTTTGAATGTTTTTGAATGTTTTGATTGTTTTGTTTTTTTGATAGAGAGTTCTTCAACAGCGATATTTAATTTTCCATCCCATTGAATATACACCTTTTTTGCGGTAATATTCGCAAAAGATATCTCTTGAATATCTAAGCCATGTTGAAGAACAATAAAAGTAGCACTAAGTGCTACTAATATGAAAGATAAAAAACCAATTATAACAAACTTTCGTTTTTGAAATAATATTGGCAATTATTATATTTCCCTCCCTTTTTTGTTTAAGACTATTTTTCAATTACGAAAAAAGATTCAACCGCCCACACACCTTTTGTTAAAAATGCAATTGTCATCGCTTCTTGTGCTTCTTTTTGTGAAGAAACTTTACCAAAAAGCTTTACAACACCATCTTTTACATCAACATCTATCTTTGTCGAGTGAATACCGGGACTTGTAAGATATGCATACTTAATAGAACTTAAAATCAGAGCATCATTTATGGTACTTTTTGTTTTTACTACCGATTTGTTTACAAGTTCTTTTGTATAGACCAGTTTATCTTTTGTTCCCTCTTTTACATGTTGCAAAGTTGCGGTTGTTTTATCGGCAAGCTCATCTTTTTTTTGCTTGACTTTTTGCAATGTCTGTACAGCTAAGGCTTTTGCCTCTTTTGATGTATCGTTCATACTTTTATGTGCTTGGGCTTTAAGTGCCGCTGCATCAGCTTTTGCTTTTTCGATAAGTGCCTTAGCTTTTGCTTTTGCATCTTCGACAAGTTTTTGTGCTTTTTGTTCAACAGTTTGTGTATCGCTGTCACTATTTGCCAACAATGAAGTTGCACCAAAGGTACTCATCAGAGTACCTACAAATAAAGCAATTGTGATTATTTTTTTCATTTTTATTTCTCCTCTTTTTTTAAAGCTTTTTTTGCACCTTCAACCATACCCGATAATGCTCCTTTTGCAACTTTTACCATACGATCGGATAACTCTTCTATCTCACTTTTCATACTCTCAAGCAATTCTTGACCTTTTTCCTTGGCACTGTATGCGGCTTCTTGACCTTTTTCTTTTAAAATTTCAACCGCTTCTTTAACAATTTCTTGTGTCTTTTCTTTTATCTGAGGCAGTTGTGCTTTTATAGCATCTGTCTCTTCTGATATAGCTTTCATTACTACATCACCAAACTTATCAGTAGTTTCAGCAAGCTCTTTTAACTCTTCCATAAAAGCATCTTCAATGAGTTTTATATCATCTATAGTTTGACGAACATCCTCTTCCACAAAAGCTTTTGTATTATTTTTTATCTCTTCTAAAGAAGCTTTCTCTTCTTCGATTTTTTGGAGTAAAGCTTTTTTTACACCCTCTATGGCACCTTTTGTAGTCTCTTGGATCTTTTGCTCCTCTTCTTGTGCTGCCTCTATTGCAGATTTGATAGCTGCTTTTGTAACATCTTTGACTTTTTGTGTCGTAAGTTTTACTTCACACAGTGCATCATCAACAGCTTTTTTCGTAATTTGTGCAACTCTCTCCTCTATATCTTTACCCTCTTCGATAACCTTTTTAGTACTCTCTTTGATCGTTGCTTCCATAAGACCAAGCATCTTGGCATTTTTAAGCTTTAGAGTCGTTGCAACTTCTTCTATGTGTTTTTTACTATCGTCCGCAAATCCACTTGCCGCTTCTTTAACACCGTCAAGTGCATCTTTTAGCTTTAGTGCCAACTCCTCTTTTTTCTCTTCTGCTTTATATTTTGCTTTTAACATTTCATAATCAAGTGCATCAATCGCTTCTTGTGTTTTTTGTTTAACACCCTCTAAGATACCCGTAACAGCAGCATCGACATTCTCTTTTGTCTCTTGATCTACTTTTTTAAGCTCCTCAACCACCGTAGCTGTAGCTTCTTTTGCGATCTCATTCATTTGAGTGATGCCTTCTTCGCTTTTTTGCACCGTTTTTACTATGGCTTCTTGAGTTAAGGCTTTTATATCCTCAGCAGTCATTTTACCTGTTTTGTTTAACTTCTCTATGCCTTGACTTATCTCTTTTTTCATCTCTTCTAACATAATACATCTCCTACCAATAAATTTTATATAATTATAGCATTTTTTTTGATCTATTTATGTTACTTGTGTAACATGATATTTCAAAGACACCTCTAAAACAATCCTCTATAAAATGCAAATCCCAAACTTACCTTAGATACATTTCTATTGTAGTCTATAAGGCTTTCGCCATAACCGTTAAAATATTTTATATACCAGTATATTGTCTTAAAGCGATATATTGGTCTTGAAAAGGTAAATTCGATCGATCCTTTATTGTGATTTGTTCTCAAATTATTTCTAATTTTCAATCCAAATTGATTCTCTTTATAGAGATATTTAAAGCTTATATCACCATATCCAAGATATTTTTCTATATCAGGATTGTCATCTCCTTTGGCATTAGGATCCTTACCCTCGTAAAAAGCTTTACTTTTTTTATTCTCGGGTATCCTATACCAAAGTCTGGTTTTTAGAAAAAGATTTCTCCATTGCCAAAATGTTGAAAACATAAGTCTATTCCAAGATCTTGATTTGTATTTGTCTTGACCGTTTGATTGATGGTTAAAACCAAACTGAAATGCTTTTATATGACTTTGTGTATCCATATAGTGCGGTGTTGGAAAAGTTATAAATATTTCCGGTTCATAGTTTGTTTCTCTAAAAGGTGCGGATTTGCTATATGCCTGCCAAAATGATTTTTGTGTATAAGCAGCAGATATGACTTCATTAAATCCAAAAAGATTATAGGTAAGATTTTTCAACATACTGATTTGAAATTCAGCTTCAATGTTATTTGTATAACCCGGATACTTTTTGCCGGAATAAGATAGAGGCAAAAGATAATTTGTTTTATATGGCAAAATTCCAAAATTTTTATTTGTCAGTTTGGAAATCTCTTTTTTTGCATAAGGATCACTCAGATCGAACTTTGTATAGGCATATTGCAATATCTCATCTTCTTTATCTGTTGTAATGTTTTCATTTTGCTTAGTAACATACTTAAATGTAGAAGATGCTTTTTTATACCATTGCAAAGCTTTTGTTGCATCTTTTTGAATACCGTATCCGTTTTCATACATAAAAGCAAGTAGGTATTGTGCCTCCTTGTCTCCCTCTTTGGCTTCTTTTTCAATGATGGGAAATGCTTTTTTATAATGATGTGTTTTATACAACTTCAAAGCCTCCGCATAATCAATCGAAGTCTTAGCATATATATCAACAGATCCCAAAATAAACAACAGTAAAAGAGTTATTATTTTATATATTTTCATTATTGCACCTTATCGCTTAATAAAATAGAAATCCATCTATACTTTCGTGTATAAGAGGATGCCATTTTTAGGGTTATAGTCAATGGAATTGATAGAAACATTCCAACCGGTCCGAGTATCCATCCCCATAAAACCATGGAGAGAAAAACAAAAAAAGTAGAGATACCAACACCCTTGGAGAGTATTTTTGGCTCTAAAAAATTACTTATAGCATTATTGATGACCAAATAGCCTACAACTATAAAAAAAGTATCAAGCAAAGAGAGTTGCAAAATAGCAATAGCAATAGCCGGAATTGCCGCAACAAAGGAGCCTATGCTTGGTATAAAATTTAGAATAAATGCCAAAAAGCCAAACAACGATGCATACTCAAGATGAAAAAAACTAAGCATTAGATAGATAAGAAAACCTGTCAATAGTGAAGTAAATGTTTTTATCGCAAAGTAAGTATTGATATTTTGTGTAAATAAAAGCATATGCTCTTTTGCCTCTTTGGAGTCTAAAAAGTAAAAAATCTTCTCCATCATTAAAGAAGATTCTAAAAACAGAAATATTATGATGATAAGCATAAGCACACCATTGCTCATAAGATTACCCATACTTTTTACAAAACCAAGAGCATGTTGGATAAGACTTATGGGATTGAACATGCTAAGCAAGCTGTCTGATTGTAATTCTACTCCATAGTGTTTGAGATATGTAACTGCATGAGGTATCAAAGCATCATATTTTTGCTGATACAAAGGGAGATTTTGTGTAAAACTCTGAACAGAATTTACTAAAAAACTTCCGGCAACAAACAAAACACCAAGCATAATAGAAGAAACTATAATCGTAGTAAAAAAATCAGACAAACCAAAAGATCGCAGTTTCTTTACCAAAGGAAGAAAGATCAAAAAGACAAAAAATGCCATCAACAAAACAACAACGATATTATTTGCCATTTTAAGCCCAGCTATGATGATAACTATATATGCAAACGATGCTAAATTCACGACTTATTCTCTTTTTTTCGTACTATCCAAAACAAAATAAGTGAAAAAACTGCACCCAGCATATCTAAAAGCATATCTTTTTGTGCA
>JAMOOV010000018.1 GCA_027065125.1 Campylobacterales bacterium
TAATCAATCGAAGTCTTAGCATATATATCAACAGATCCCAAAATAAACAACAGTAAAAGAGTTATTATTTTATATATTTTCATTATTGCACCTTATCGCTTAATAAATATATAACTGCTTGAGGCATTAAAACATCATATTTTTGCTGATACAAAAGAAGAAAAACAAAAAATGCCATCAGCAAAACAACAACGATATTATTTGCCATTTTAAGCCCAGCTATGATGATAACTATATATGCAAACGATGCTAAATTCACGACTTATTCTCCTTTTTTCGTACTATCCAAAACAAAATAAGTGAAAAAACTGCACCCAGCATATCTAAAAGCATATCTTTTTGTGCATCCCAAATATCGCCTTGCGAGCCTAAAAACTCTATGCCGGCTTCTCCTCCGTCATAAACAGCATAGATCCACTCAATGATCTCATACCCCGCAGCAACACTCCCGATAGCAAAAAACCCAAACAAACTCGCGGGTATAACAGAGCAGAGCTTTTGTCTAACAAGATACTCGGCTATAGCATAGGCATAAAAACCGACTACAAAATGCCCTATGCGATCAAAGTTATTTCTCTCAAAACCAAACAGATTTGTTACAAAATCAAAAGGAACATTGGCAAAGGTATAGTGTCCACCTACAGTATGCCAAAACATCCATATCGACATCAATGTGTAGGCAAAATTACTAAAGCGAAATTTTGTATAAGTTGCTACCAAAAATAAAAAAACAATCACGATAGGGGTTACCTCAACAACCCATACCCTTCTATCAATAGGATCTATCCCAAGTGCAATAAAAAAAACACTAAAGAGTAGTGCTAAAATATGTGGATAGTATAGACTTACTTTTTTCATTACTCCATCTCTTCTCTTTGCATCATCGCTTTTTCATAAAGTTTTTCTTCATCAACTACACACAATTTTGCATCCTTGGTTGAGATAATACCCTCTTTTTTAAACTCTATTATATGCAGATTGACCACCGTCCTACAAGAGCCTATCATTTTTGCAAGTGTATCCATTGAAAGATCATCAATTATGTCAAGTCTTTTTTCTTGATAGTATCGTAAAATCAAACGAGCCAATCGTGTCGCAGTATCATAAAAAATTAACTCTTTTGCAAATATATTCAAGGCATACATCTTTTGACCAAAGCAAGAAAAAACATTTTTATTAAATATCGGATGTGTATAAAGCAGTTCTCTTGCCTTTTGTATAGGTGTTTTTAAAAGCCATGTAACATCTATCGTCTCAACAAGCATATCTTCATCTTTAGAGTAAAGCAACCCTATGGTGTCAAAGATATCACCTTCACTCAACACTTCTGCGATATATTCCCGTCCGGTCTCTATGCAAAATTGCGAAATCTTTACCCGTCCTTTGATAACAACAAAGAAAAACTGTTCTATTTCACTAAAAGAAATTGTGCTTTTTTTAGGTAGTGTCATGGGGGTAAAATGGTTTAAAATATCATCCAAATCTTCCGGTTTTGTTTTGGAAAAAAGTGAAGTCTTTTGCAAAACTTTTATACTTGGAGCATAGTAAAAAGAGTCTTTTCTCATTCGGTTTCTCCAAGTTTTTCTTTTGTTACAATTCTGCCAAGCTCAATCATCTCGTAAGCTTTATTAAACTCATAAAAATCACAAGCATCATTTGCTATGTTTATCATGATATCCGGTGAATATCCCGCCATTTTACACTCTAAGATATTATTTTGCATGATATCTATCGTTTTACCTACGATACCAAACATATTCATCTCGTCAAATTCCGATTTTGACTCATTGTCAAAAAAATTCATAGCTTTTTCTTTAAGCTCAAAAAAGATTTCTTTAAACCTGTTTTCTCTTTCTATCTCTTTTTTCGGTATCTTTATATCATATTTTTTTGCATTGTTTGCATTGAGATTTACAGCTATCGTGATATCCGTATCATCCGAAATCGTCGGTGCAATAGGTAGAGGGTCTAATACACCTCCATCTATCAGATACTTGTTGTCAATCTTCTTGGGAGTAAAAATAGTCGGAATAGCGATAGAAGCACGAATGGCATCCAAAAGATCTCCCTTTTGCATCCACACCTCTTTTTGCTTGACAAGATCCGTAGCAACTGCGGTATATTTTATAGGTAAATTTTCTATATCTACTCTACCGACTATTTTTTTAATCTTTTTAAAAACTTTATCCCCTTTTATCATGCCACCTGTAAAAAATGAAAAATCAAGAAGTTTTGCAATATCAAGCATATCAAGTCCCAAAACCCACTCTTTATACTCTTGAAGTTTTCCACAAGCATAAAGTCCCCCAATCAAAGCCCCCATGGAAGCACCGGATATAGACTCTATCTTATATCCGTTTTTTTCAAGCTCTTCAATCACTCCGATGTGAGCATACCCTCTTGCTCCTCCGCTTCCAAGTACGAGTGAAACTTTTTTTGTCTTATTTTTCAATGTTTATTTCCTTAATAATTTTTTATTTTCAAGTTTCTAATTTCAATATTCTCTATGTAATAAACTTCAGTATTTATAGCCTTCAATTTATCATCATTAAAAATAGCATAGTTATCGCCATCACCAACAGAACTTTTATATATTACTCCATCAAATCCAGAATGCTTTATGAACTCACACAAATATTGGCTTGATAAGTATTCTAAATGAGCATCTCTTGGTAAAATTGGTTTTGATAATTCTTCTCCTAAATGAGACAAACAATCTAAATCTTTAAAAATTTGTTTTAGTCCATCTTCATCTTGCATAAATGGTGAAATTGTTTTTCTTGGATTTCTTAAATCTGCTAATTTTAAATCTTCAGTAACTTTAAATCTTGCTACTGTAACACTATCTCCCTTATGAGGTCTTATCTCTGCTATTGCAGTTTTAGGATTAGAAGCTGTGTATAAATATGGAATACCAATAGGATTTGCTCTTCCTGCAGTTGATAGTTTTTTTGGAGGTTTTCCCATCTCTTTCATATCAATTTTCTCTGTATCGATATTTACTCTTGCACGATATAAAAAATTTGGTATTTTATCACTTACTACAACATATTCTAATAAAGTTTTTAAATCATCAACATTTGGTGCTGAAAGTGGAAAATATCTATTTTGATGTTTTAACTCTTCCTTAAATTCCTGCCATTTAAAAATTTTATCTTGAGTTTGTTTAATTGCTTTGTATAAATTTAATTTTATATCTAAAATATTTTCCAATAAATTTATTATATTTTCGTTATCTAAGTCTTGGAACAAAAACCAATCATCTTTTAAAAGTTGAGCCAAGCTAAAACCGTCTTCAACTTCTTCGTAAAGTGCAAATAGAGGTTGAAAATAATAATTTAACTCTTTTGGTTCGATAATATTGACTTTTTTAGAAGCACAATAATCACATTTTCCAATCTCTTTACTATTTTGTTTAATAATATCTGCCAAATATTTATCGCTAAAACAATTTATGCAACATTTCATTTACTGCTCTTTTAAAAATTTTACTATTATTTCTACATGATGTTGCATAGATAGTTTTTTAACATACCCAAGTCCTGGAAAATGTCCATCTTCATTAAATTTTTTATATTGTTTATATGCTTCACTTTTATATATCAAATCATTATTTTCAACTTCCTCAACCAATTTTCTTAAAGCCTCAGCAAACTTTCCTGCAGGGTCTGTTGGAGTTTTTACTCTATCTGAAATAAAATGTTTTATATATAAAACTTCATCATCATTAAAATATGTTAAATGTATAGCAATAGCATAAGCTGGACCTCCAGTTTCTGAGTATTCATCACCTACTATTAAAAAATCCCCAAATCCATCTAATCCCATCTCATCATAAACCAAATGTAGTTCTGAAAAAAGCTCTTCTGGTGGATACTCACTATTTTTAGTTTTTTTAAATCCATCTCTTATAAGTATCTTCTCGCCCTTTTTAAACTGTCTTCTATATAAAATTTGATCATCTAAGAAGATATGTTTTTTTATATTTTCATATTCTTTTACTAAACTTCCTAACTCTTTTGCATTTGTATATCCATTATGAATTAAAGCAATAGATTGTTGGCAGTTATCTAAAAACTCTTTTATATCATCTATATTACTATTTGTATCAACGATATATCCAATAAAAAAGTTTGAATAGTCATTTAATGTTTTATTTATAATCTCGTCATAAAGAGTTGATGTAGCTTCTTTTAAATCACCATGCTTTGGATTAATTACAAGAATAAAGGGTATATCGTTTTCTTTTAAACTCTCCAATGTCCTATTTAGTGCCGATAAATTCTTTTTTACTGGCTCTATTATAGGTATAACATCTGAGTTTTTCAACAAAGATGAAGCATTTTCTTTAAGCAAAAGTAGCTCGTTTTGTTTTCCTCTAAGATATGGATAATACATTTGTTGCCCTTTGTATAGGTATAGAATTGATTTTAGTATCTAACAACTCTAAAAAATCTTTTTGCTCTTTTTGATTTAAACCTAACTCTAAAATAGCCAATTTCAAAGAATTTGGGAATTTTTTTATATTTGAAGCTAAACTATTATAATTTTTTCTTTGTTTCAGTGTTTTTACTAAAATTTTATTTACCTCTTTTATAGAAAATTGATTAAATATCTCTTGACTAACAGAGTGTATCTTTGTATTTGGCACATCCGGAATACTTCCTTGATAATCTTTTATAACCTTTAAATATTCTTGTTTTCTAAAAAGATTAAATACACTATTTTTATCTATCATATCTAAACCCGATTTTGTTTTTTTTATAGTTTTTAAAGTATATCTATCTGTTAGTATTATAATGCCTACTCTATCATCTATCATCTCTTTTATAGCTTTTACTTTTGACTCTACTGTTACAATATTTACATACTCAAATACTTTTTGATAATCTTTTATCTGCTTTTGAAGTCGTTCAAGTGTATCTAGCTCGGTTTTTATCTCATATACATGTGAAGTTCCATTAAATATAACTATATCAGCTTTTGAAGTTTCGACTCTAAATTCTGTAAATAATACAGATGATTTTATAGAGTGTCTTCCAAGAAGTATTTTTTGAGCTATTGCATTTTTAAATATATATTCATTTTTATAATGTTTTAAAAGTTGTTTATAAGAGTTTTCAAATAACTCTTTAAAAGTTATATTTTGGTTAAATATATTGTTTATATTAAACTCTGAAAATATTCTCATAAGTTTTGTAAAATCCTTATGAATGATATTATTTAATACTTTATTTGTAAAAAGATAAGATAGTGCGATAGTATCATTTGCTTTTATATTTTTCATCTTAGCTTTTACCTTTTATACAATCTTCTATAATCTTACCAATCTGTTTTTGCTTTTGTTCTATTTGTATATCTATCTCTTTTTGAGTATCTATTTTTGTTTTAATTTTATCCACTATTTGTTGTTGTATTTCTTTAGTTGGAATTGGCAAGTAAAAATCATTAAGCTCTTTAGAAGATACTTTTACCATTGTTTGATTTTTACCTTTTGCAACATGTTTAAAATAAATTCTCCCAATAAATGAATTAAAAATATATGCCATATACTCTTTGTATATAGAATTGTCAAAATCAATTTTGATATATAAATCAGGATAAATTATATCTTTATCAACTTCACTTTTTACAACACCCGCTAATGCTACTAAATCTAAAGTATTACCTCTGCTAACAAAAAAATCATTTTGTTTGACATAAAAATTTTCAATATTATTTTTTGTTATTTGAGTAAATTTTGAAGCTTCCAATGAAATTTTACCATTTTTCAATATGTGTTCTTGCCCCAATATTGGAGTTCCATCATCTATATCATTACTTTGAGGAGACCATCCATTGTTAGTATTAAGGATATATTGAGATAATTTTTGAATACAATTTATATTTTTATACATATAAGATTGTATTTTTTCTAATTTATGCCATTTAAAACTTGTTCTTAGCAAATCATTTTTTAAAGATATACAGTGTAATTTTAAGCTAAACTGTTTTGTATGATCTAATTTTTTAATTTCCTCTAAATCTATCTTAAACTCTTCACTAAAAACATCATTTATTATCTCTAAATGCTCTTTTTTTTGTGATTTTAGATTTTGTATCTCTTGCTCTATTGGTTCTATTTGTTTTATAGCTTTTTTTTGTGTAGTTAAGTTTATGTTTGGTATTTGTAAATTAAATAAATCATCAATACTTAAAAATGAATAACCAGAATTATTATATATGTTATTAACTAAATCATTAATTTCATATCTTAAAATATATGCAAAAAATTTATTATAAAATAATTTATTATTAACTTGTAATGAGATATTATTTTGATTTAGTAGCATATTATAATTATCATCAATAATAACCATCTTACCAATACTACCAACTAAACTTACTACAATATCATTTTGATTTAATTTAAATTTATTATGTGTATTAAAAAATATATCATCTAAATATTGTATTTTATCAAAGTTTATACTGAAATCATCATTAAATAAATCACCCTTTAAAACATAAACATTTCCATCATCTTTAAAATTTTCACTTTTAAATGCAAAACCTTTGAAATAACTAGTTATACAATCTTTAACTTTAATAAAATTAGTTACATTCTTCTTATTAGTTTGATAATTTAAATATTTAAAATCAAATCTTAATAATTTATGTGAAGAAAAATCACTAAAATTTATAGTTTGAACTAATCCCATAAAATACTCTTTCTAATACTATCAAGGATTTTTATCTCTTTTTCTTTTCTAAGAAGTATATCATTTGAAGCCCATCTTTGCATTATTCCACTTTTAAAGTATGCTATTAACTCTTTATCTACTCTATCGTAGTATTTATCTTTTATATTATCAGCTTCATAATATTTACTATAGACTTCTAAAGCTTTTTGATACTCATTTTTTAACTCTTTTAATTTTTTATTTGAATTATCAATACTTTCATTAACCATTTTTTGTTTTTTTAGTAGTGTTTGATTTGATTTTTCTTGAATTTTATTATCTATTTTTTCTTTTTCATCTAATAAATTTGATAAAGTTTGTTTAAGTGTAGCTATCTCATTATCATAATAACTTTTTATCTCTTCAAGACTTAGTTTATTTGGTGCATATTCTAAATCAAACAAATCATTTGGCATAGGGTTTTCACCTCTTTTTGTTCGTTTGTATCCAACATTCCCAGCTTCTGCCATAAATATATCATAATCTATATCAACCTCTTTTGCAACCTCACCAAATACCCACCAAGCATTATAAAACCCAAAGATTTCAGTATCTTTTTCCATTTTAGAGAGTTCTTTTATCTCATCACTATATTTTTCTAAAAGCTCTTTTATTTCAAGCTCTTTATCTTGAGGAGTTATATAATCTTTTAAAAAGTAGTATATATTGTTTTTTATATTGTCATATTTTTTATTTTCAATATCCTCTACTACATCTTTAGCCCATTTTTTATTTAGTTTTTTCTTTTCTACAAAATACTGGATATAATCTTTTATCCTTATTTTTAATTTACTCCAGATGTTACCATATTTATCCCATAGCTCATTCCAAAGTTCAACTTCTTTTTCTTCTTTCTTTTGGGCTATCAAAATACTTGTTTTAGTAGAAGTAAAAGGCTCAAAAGTTATTTGAGGCAGACTCACAACTGCTTTTATTTTAAAATATTTAAAAAGAAAAAGTCTTATATATTTGTTTTCAGTTGTATCAAATACACTCTCAGGAAGCACTACTCCAAGCCGTCCATTAACTTTAAGTAATTGATAATATCTTTCCAAAAAAAGATTTTCACTATTTTTTTTATCTCCAAATAAAAAGTATTTATTTACCTCTTCTTTTGTTTCATTTATATTTACACTAAAAGGAGGATTTGAAATGATCACATCAAACTGCTCATTTACTGCTATATGAGCTTTTGATTTTGTATATATTTTACTATCTGTATGAAATAAAGCTAATTTTTTATTGCTATATTTTTGATGATATTTTTGAAAGTTTGCAAGTCCATCATCTTTAAAAGTGCTACTGCTTCCATCTCCGTGAAGTATCATATTGACTTTTGTAGATACTGTTAAGCTATACGAATTATCTATACCATAGATATATTCTTCTGCCCAATCATTTGGTTTTTCTTCTGGAAATAGTTTTTTTAATTTTGTTCTTTTTGTATTGTTGAGTTTAAAATGATGCTTTTTAAACTCTTTTGTTATGATTTTCATAGCTTCAATTAAAAATGTCCCACTTCCTGTGCTTGGGTCTATGATATAAGGTAGGGTATAATCCTCTTCAAATTTTTCTATTGCTAATTTATCTATACTCATAGCATATATTAAAAAATCTACTATATTTGTAGTAGTAAAAAATTGCCCTTTTGTTTGTTTAAACTTTTCTCTATTTGTCTCTTCAAAAAAATGCCCCAAAATATCTTTTTTTTGGTTTCTAATACTTTTTGAAAATGAATAATCTTGCAACTCTTTGACTAAAAAATATAAACTTTGGATAGGGATATCTTCTGTATTTAAAATAGCTCCTACATTTTTTAAATCTTCATCACTATAATTTAGTTTTAATCTTAAAGCATTTTTGTAAGTGTTGTTAATCCTTTCAAAAAAAGCATTTTCGTTTTCATAATCTTTGTCAAATATTTGACATTGATATTTTTCACCCTCTTCAGTTTCATCTTCATCATAAATTTTAGTAAGAAGATATTTAACTAAAAAAATATAAGCTACATTATCTTCAACTCCACTACTCCATAAAACATTATGAATATTTCGTCTAATTTCAGACATTTTAAGCTCACCAATAGAAAGTAAAGCTGAATCATCTTCATCTTTTATTCTTTGTTTTAATTTTGGTTTTCCATAGTTGTAAGGTATCTCTAATCCATAAGTTTTATCTTTGTTTTGTAACCAATCATTATAATCTTCAAATTCATCTTTTTCTATCAAATATAATCTATCTGCAAGTTCCTCGCTAATATCAAGTGAATAATAAACAAGATATTTTACTTTTGTTTTATAAATTTTTTGTTCTAAATCTGATAGTTCAAAAAGTTGTCCTTTTATATCTTTTTTTCCATCTTCAAATTTATCTGGAGCTTTTAATTCAATAAATAAAAATGGATTATTATTTTTATCTTTTACTATTATATCTACTCTTGCAGAATCATTTTTATTTTTTTGTTTTTCTCGTCCTATGCTATCTCTTGTATAGAATTTTTCTAACTCTATAGCTTCTTCATTGTATCCTAACTCATTTACAAGTTTATCTACTAAATAAGCTCTTACTAATTCTTCATTTATTTTATCCTGGCTTATTTTTAATGCTTCAATTTTGGGTTTTGTAATTTTATCTGAATATTTTATAGTTTGATTTTCTATATCTATTTCAACAATTTTATTTTTTCGATTATTTATTTTTTGTAAAATTTGTTTTATCATAATTTCCATCCATTTGCAATCTTTTAATTTTATTATATCTCAAAAATAGTTAAAACTCCAATTGTATTGTATCTACAAAACTTATTCAATTCCTCTTTTTTTACTGTTTTTCATTCTATATATCCATTCATAATTTATAACTCTCAATTCATAATTTAAAATATAAGATGTTTTATAAGTTTTATTAGCAAATCTTTCTCTTTTGGATCGCTTGAAGCTACTAAAAGAGTAAGAGCTGTTAAGGCATTGTCATTTATCTTTTTTTCGCCGTTTTCTTTATAGAGATAGTTACATCTATCTAAAAAATATATAAACAAAAATGAAGCACTTCTTTTATTGCCATCATTAAAAGGGTGATCTTTTATGATAAAATATAGCAGATGTGAAGCCTTATCTTCAATACTTGGATAAAGCTCAACTCCTCCAAAAGTTTGATATAAGTTATCTATAATCCCTTTCAACTCTCCTGCTTTTTCGTTTGCAAAAAGTTCTGTTGCTTCTTTTTTTTCTATCAAGTTTGATTTTAGTTTGTCTAAAACCTCTTTTGTCTCTTTATAACTCAATACAAAATCGCTTTGACACCCCTCAAAGTCATCAATGTCATCTTTGTCATAATTTTCTAAAAGCGATAAAGTTTTAGTATAGTTTTGAAGTAGATTTAAAAGCTCTTTTTCATATCCTATATCTTTAGTTGATAGCATCTGTATGGTTTGCTTTAGATTATTTAAGAGTGTTTTAGTAGTAGATAATTTTTTTTCATTGATAGCATAACCATTTAATAGATACTGTTTTAATATAGAAGTTGCCCATTTTCTAAAAACTGTAGCTTCTTTTGAATCAACTCTATAACCAATAGATAAAATCATATCAAGATTATAATATTCTACTTGATATGTTTTACCATCTCTTGCAGTTGTTGCAAAAATTGCAACAACTGAATTTTTATCCAATTCTCCACTATTAAAAATATTTTTAATATGTCTTGAGATGCCTGATTTATCTCTATTAAATAGCTTTGCTATTTGGTCTAAACTTGCCCAAATAGTTTCACACTCCAAATCACCTCTAAACTCTATCTCTCCGTTTGGTGCTTGGTATATCTCTAAGCTATTCATCGTTATCCTTATATAATGCTTGAAAACCACCAAATATTATATCAAAAATTCTTACACATCTAACAGTTTCCATAGCATCCCCATTGCAAAAAATATCAGTATTACAGTAGAAAAGATACAAAAAAGTGTTGCCATTTTTTGCGATATGAGATGTTTTGTTTTATGTATCGCAAAGGGCATCAGTGTTACCCATAAAGAGGTAGAGAGCAGTAGTCCCGCGATAGTTGCCATAGCATTTAACTCTTTAGCCGAGATATAAGCTGAAACACTAAACCAAAAGATTAGCGAATAGGGATTGGTAAGGGTAAGAAAGTAGCCTTTTATGAAGTATCTCCATAGCGATACTTTTTGAGTTGGAACCGTATGGATAGGCTCATTTCTGCTTTTAAAGATCGTCCAAGCAAGATATATCATAAAAAATGCACCGATAATTGTCATAATCTTGACAAGAGTCGGATTGTTTATAAAATGCAAAAATCCAAAAAGTATCAAAGTAAGATATGTCATATCTGAGGCAATTGCACCGATACCTATCGAAACAGCCGCACCATATCTATATAGTGCCGTATTCATCACAAGTATATTGATAGCACCTATCGGGACAGCCGCTCCTAAACCCAACAAAAAACCCTCTACAAACGATGTCGATATCACCACACTATCCATAATCCGCTAAAACAATCTTCCGATTTTTCTAAAACCGTACCAATAAAGCAATATACCCAAGATCAAAACACCGCTAAAATAGGGCCATAGATCAACAAGCGAAGTACCTCTAAAAAAGATACTCTCCGTTCCTTCTATATAGTAGCGAAGGGGCGAGAATAAAGAGAGTTTTTGAAAAAACGGATGCATAGCATAAACCGGAGTCCAAGCACCGCTTAGAAAAATAAGAGGCATCATGATAATGATGGCAAGTTGTGCCACTTGCATAACATCTTTGGAAACCGCCGCAACAAAAAGACCGATCCCCGCACTTGAAAAAGAGTAGAAAAATGTTAAAAGCATAAATGCCCAAAACGAGCCGTTCATCGGTACATCAAATGCTCCAAAAAGCACGAACCCGACAGAGAGTATCGTACCAAGCATAACAATAATAACTTGCGAAAAAGTTTTTGCCAAGATAGTAATTTTCGGATTTATCGGCATCAAAAGCATTATATCCCATGTACCATCCTCCTTCTCTTTCACAAAGACTATAGCCGTAAGGATAACAACAAGCAAAGTGATGACGGAAAGAAGTTCGGTCAGAGCCATAAAGCTGTGATTGTCCGCATTTTCATTGAAAAGTTTATGTGTTTTAAGCTCAAGTGGCAGATTCATAGACTGAAAATCAAAAATAATATTTTGAATATAAGTAAATGTTGTCAAACTTTGTGATGCGGCAGTTGCATCAAGCAAAAGATTGAGCTGTGCTTTTTTTCCGCTACGAAAATTTTTCTCAAAATTATCGTCAAATACTATCCCCACCATAATCTTTTTATTGAAAATAGCTTGTGAAAGTGCTTTTTGAGAAGTAAAAGGTATAGGTGTTTTAAACTCCGGTTTATGAAGGTGGGAAAGGATTTTTTGACTGATACCGCCTCCTGTATCATCAACATATCCCACCGCTACATTTCGCGGTTTTAGCTGTATCCCCTCTCCTGCAACATATACATCAACCGTAAAAGAGTAAAGCACGACAAGAACAAGCATCACGGATCGCAAAAAACTAAGCAACTCTTTAGAGACAATGATCAAAAATATTCTCATTACTTCATCTCCTTTTTTAGCAATGCCGTACCAATGCTAAACAATCCAAAGAAAAATCCCACAAGGATAAACAGATAGAGTATATTTGTCTCGGAACTCAATCCCTGCCCTATGAGAAATGTATCATATAAGATATGGTTATAATACATCACCGGAAACATATGTGCCTCTACATAAGAATCCCCCACCATCGAAGAAATCGGCATCAGAATTCCCGAATATAAAAACCCGGGAATGATGGTGATAATGATAGTTAAAACAACCGCAACAATCTGTCTTTTTGTAATAACGGATATAAGTATGCCGATAGCAAGACTAACAAGGATATATAGCTCACTACTAAACCAATAAAGCATAAAACTCCCTCGAAAAGGGATATTAAAAATATAAAGAGCCATTAGAAAAAGTATGATGATATTGAGCGAATGAAGTAAAAATGCGGGAAAAAGCTTTACCAATAAAAACTCTCCTTTACTCAAAGGCGAAGCATAAAAGTTAAAGATAGTTCCCTTTTCTTTCTCTTTTACTATCAATAGTGCCGCTAAAATCGCAGGAGCTACCAAAAGTACAAGTCCTATAAGCCCCGGCACAATAGCATCTTCATCCCTCATCGCTTGATTGAAAAGAGTTCGTTGATTTATCGTAATGACTCCTTTGGATTTTAGTCCGCTTCTTTTTGCTACATCACTTGCCGTATCAAGTACCGTTCCCTCTATATAGCTCTCCACGGTTGTCGCCCTTGTCGGAAATGCCGCATCGACAAAGACACCGATCTCACTTTTTTGCCCATGAAGAAGCCTTTTTTCAAAAGAGCTTGGAATGATAAGAAGTGCATCTGTTTTTGCCTGTTTTATGGAGCGAAGAGCCTCTTTTTCGCTTATATGCATCACTTTTGCATTAAAATATCTAGTATGCTCAAACTTTGAGATAAGTAATTGTGAATATTTACTCCCATCGTTATCGATTATCAAAATCCTTGCGTGGGTAACATCCATTTTTATCCCATAACCAAAAAGAAGCACGATCATAATGGGTAAAAGATAGATCACCACGATAAGCTTAGTTCTATAAAGTTCCATAAACTCTTTTAATATATAAGCCTTAACGGTTGCTATCTTCATCGTTTTTCCTCATTATCTCTGTAATATGTCAAGAAAATCTCTTCAAATGTTTTTGCATCCGGATGTGTTTTATAAAAATTCTCTATCGTATCATCTGCAATCTTCTTGCCCTGTTTTAGTAGCACTACCCTATCGCAATACTCCGCTTCACTCATATAGTGTGTTGTTATCAGTATAGAGATATTCCATTGCTCTTTAAGTTTTCTCAAGATTTCCCAAAACTGAGCTCTTGCGATGGTATCAACCCCACTTGTCGGCTCATCCAAAAAAAGCACAAGCGGTTCATGTAAAAGTGCCGCCGCGATAGAAAATCGCTGATTGACTCCCAAAGGAAGAGAGGTAGGCATCTCATCCATATACTCTTTAAATCCAAGTTCAAGAGCATACTCATCTATCCTTTTAAGTGCTGTTGTCATAGGGATTTTATGCATATTGGCAAAATAGATAAGGTTTTCTCGAACCGTCATATCGTTATAGAGAGCAAAATGCTGACTTACATAGCCTATTTTTGATTTGAGTGTTTGGCGATCCTCTCCGCTACGAATAAGCCTATCAAGCAAAGTAAGCTCACCCCCATCTATAGAGTAAAGCCCCAAAAGCATTTTGATAAAGGTAGTTTTTCCCGCCCCATTTGCCCCAAGAAGTCCTAAAATCTCCCCTCGTTTAAGCTCGATATCGACATGATCATTTGCAACAAAATTGCCAAATCTTTTTGTGATACCTTTTGCTTTCATCACAATCGGCGATATTTGCAACTCTTTTTCCCTTTTGGCAATATCAATCTTAGGCAAAGTTTTTTTCTTTTGCAAAGCATTTACGAAAAAGAGTCCCTCTAAGCTTGGTTTCGCTTTTTTTGCATCCAAAGGCTTTAAGGAATATGTTCGTTTGTTAAAACTCAAGCACCCCTCATCACAATCACTCTGCTCAAATACATAAGGAGAGATGGAGTTTACAAGCTCTTCGTTTGTCCCATTTGCTATAATATCACCCTCATCAAAAAGAAAAATCCTATCCATTCTGGAAGCTTCTTGCATATATGCGGTACTTACCAATATAACCGTACCCTCTTCTTTTCGGATATTATCCAAAATCTCCCACAACTCCAATCGACTAAGAGGATCGACTCCTGTTGTCGGCTCATCAAGTATAAGAAGTTTCGGGCGATGTAAAAGTGTGCAGATAAGAGAGAGTTTTTGCATCATTCCGCCACTTAAGTTTCCCGCTTCTCTATCGGTAAAAGCACTCAGACCCGCCATATGAAGCAGTCTTTCTTTGTAAGCTTTAAGCTTTGCATCTTTTTTAAGATTTCTAATACCGGCAAAAAATTCCAAATGCTCATTTACCGTAAGAGTATTATACAATACAAGTCCGATCCCCTGAGGCATCAATCCAATGGATGGTTTTACTCGCTCCGCCTCTTTCGGTGAGTGATAGGCAATACCGTCATAGACTATTTCGCCACTAAAGCGAATCACTCCGGCTACGGCATGCATCAGAGAGCTTTTTCCTGCCCCATCAGCCCCGATAAAACCGATAATCTCTCCGCGATTTGCTTCAAAAGAGGCATTTTTGATACCTACTCTCTTTTTATAAGCAACCGTTACATTTTTTATTTCAAGTATTGACATGCTTTTTTACAATACCGGTATATCGTTCAATGAAGAGGGTAATCCTTCCCCATCAAGTGAAACAACACCGATAGCCGGAATACCGAGTTTCAAAAGAGGATCCACTTTGAGTGGCTTTAGATGCACGGCAAATACTCTCTGAATTCTATCACTTCTTACACTCACCTCTTTTGGTGTAAATTCCGCTTTTTGGGCAATTCGCACCACTTTTGCCTCTATTGGGTGGTTTGGATAGGCATCAAGAAAAATCACCGCTTTATCACCCAATTTAACTTTACCGTTTTGCATCGTATCGATAAAAATTTTAAGATATAAAGAGTGCGGATCAAGCAAAGTGGCTACGGGCATTCCCGAACCTATCACTTCTCCCTCATTTGCGATCTTTTCTATCGTAACCCCGTTTACGGACGAGCGAAGTGTCATCTCATCTATCATTGCTTTAACTTGTGCTTTTGAAGCCTCTAAAGCGACTATCGAATCTTTTAATGCTTCAATATTTGCTTTGATAGATAGAAGTTTTTGTTGTGAAGCTTTTGCATCTCTCAAACTTATTTCAGCTAATCTAACAGCCGATTGTACTTGTTTGAGTTGCTCTTTGAGTGATTTGAGTTTATTTTTTTCCGTATCAAATTTAAGTTGGGAGAGTTCAAAATTGTGTTTATCGATACTTTTAGTTTTATACAATTTTTGAGCTCGTATAAAATCTCTTTTTGCTTGAGCAAGTACATCCTTTTGAATTAAAATATTTTTTTCCAAAGATTTTTGGGATGCTTTTGCAGAGGCTATCTGCTCTTTTGCTTTTTTGAGTAAAAGTGGTATAGTCGTATCTGCCATTTTCGCCTCTATCTGTTGTGCTTTGAGTTGTTTTTGTTGTGCTTTTATCTGTGCATCAAGCTGTGCATATTGAGCCTCAAACTCTTTACTTTTCAGTACTGCAACAACCATCCCTTTTTTAACAGCCACCCCGTCATCGACAAATATCTTCTCTAATCGCCCGGGATACTTTGCATTAAGATTTACCAAATCGCCATCCATTCGCCCCGTACCCTCTACCAAGTTTGACGGAAGTTCCTTAGGATGTAATTTCATATAAATCATACCTCCGGCTATAACCAATAAAACAGCTATAACAATAGCCAACCAATATTTTTTAAATATTTGCATTATTTCTCCTCCATAAAATTAAATAAAAAATCTATTTGATCATCTATCTTTTGTTGCAAATCTGTTACAGCTCTGGTTGTAACACTCAAGATAAATATACCGTGTGCATAAGCAAAGATTCCCATAATAAGCTCTTTTGCCTTCAGCTTTAGCTCTTTTTTTTCTATACCTTCTTGGATAATTTCTTCTATCCATTTTTCATACAAAGTGTAACACTCAGTTTGAAAGTCAATCATATCTTCATTTGAATTATTTAAGGCAATAGCGGTAAATTGTTTGTATATCTCTCGCAACTCTTCATCCTCTTTGAGATAGAAAAAACTAAAAAAATTTTTTACTTTTTCTCTTGTAGCAGTACACTTTGCCAATTGAACTTTTTTTTGTTCATTGTGTTTTTCCATCAAGATTTCAACCAGTTTAAAAATAATTTCATCTTTATTTTTAAAGTATTCATAAACTGTGCCTTTGCCAATTTTTGCAACCTTTGCTATTTGAGAAATCGTTATATTGTCGATACCTTTCTTAAAAATCAACTTTTTTGTCGCAAGTGCTATATCTTTTCTCTTTTGTTCTTTATCAATAATTATCGCCAATGTAAAGCTCCAAAATTATTTTGACCGACCGTCGTTCAATTAATTATAACAATATTATGATTAATTAACTGTTAAACCGACACTCTTTGCTTCAACCCTCAAGTTTAAACATATCTCTATAAAGTTTTTCAACTTCCGTTTTTGTTTTACAATCAATAACATCTCCTATCTCCACCTCCACTTCAAGCGGTTTATTATCTTGCAAAGCTGATTGTAAAGCCATATGTGCATTAGTTCTGATGCAAATAGGCAAAATAGATAATTTGTTTTTTAAAGCTATTAGTTTAGCTCCCCGTTTAAAATGCAACAGTTGAGTATTTTCTCTGTTTCTGGTTCCTTCCGGAAAGATAAAAATAGAATCCCCATTATCCACATATGTTTTAATTTCTTTAAAAAAATAACTCAAGTTTTTATTTTCTTTATCTAATAAAACAGTTCCTCCGTTTTTGATAAGAGAACCGATAAACAAAGATGGTGTCAACTCTTTTTTAGATACCCATATACCAAAAATATTGGTTTTTTCTAATGCCATTTCAACAATCAAGGGATCAATGATACTTCTATGGTTAGATATCAAGAGAAATTGACCATCGGTCGGCAATTTTTCTCTATTTTTTACTTTTACCTCTATATTTAGCTTTGTCAATATTTTTTGTGAATATTCAATATGCAACTCTTTCTTTTCAGAATTAGAGTTTGCTTTTTTAAGTTTATATCCATATAAAGTATTTATAAAAAATGTATAAATTACCATTTTAATTTTATTATATAACATTTACTTACACCTTTATTTAATTTGTAAAATAATAGTATATAAAGTTTTAGAAATTTATTCTGTTACTTAAGAAACAGAATAAAAATTTCACCAAAGAGTCAATGAAAGATTAAGTTAGTTCTTCAAATTTTATCTTTCAAATCTTACCCTAAATTAGGCTTTTGTGAAGAGTCACTACTGCACAGTAGCCTCATAATTCTGCAAAACATTTCTATTTACCCAAACAAATAAAAATATACTCAATACAATAGCCACAAAGATACTTATGGTAAAATTCCACCCGAAATTTTTATAAACTATAGACGGCACGACCGAACCAAAAGAGCCTCCTACATAGTAAAATGTAAGATACATTCCGGAAGTGAGTGCTTTTTTATCTTTTTTAATCGTATTTGCAAGTCCTGAAGCGATAGAGTGGATGGTAAACATACCGATACAAAAAATAAAAAGTAGAAAAAATATAAAAGTTATATTGTCACTAACAAAAAATATCGTAATAAAAGCGAAAAATAAAGTTGCAAACAAGATCGTATTGATCTCGCCTTTAAAAAGTTTTACAATCTTTCTTGATATCAAAGAGACGACTATGCCGGTGCTATAACCCAAATACATAAGTCCTATCTTGGTCTCCGTTGCATTTGGATCAAGCTCTTTTATTCTAAATGGAAGGATATTAAGCAATCCCGCAAAAACAAAAAATATACCAAACATCAAAAAATATACGGCAACAAATCTTCTATCTTTAAGTATGGATAGCATATCTTTTAAGCTTCCTTTGATAAGATTTGTTTCGCCTTTATAGTTGATTTTATATACGAAAAACAGAGCTACCAATAACTCAAAAGAGAGTGTGAAAAATACCCATCTCCATCCAAAACTCGTTGCGATAAACCCCGAAACCACCCTACCTACGATACCTCCAAAAACAGTAGATGCCACATATACGGACATATTGAATTTAATATTTTTTTTATCCAGATTTGCCAGTATGCTCATAGCGGAAGTCAAAATAGCTGGTATAACCAACCCCTCTACGACTCTAATCGTAAAAAACATTTCATAACTATTGCTAAAGCCTAAAAAAATATTTGTAACAAAAAGTATGATGGTTGCACTCTTTAGCATCTTTTTTGCTGAAAATCTCTCTAAAATATAGCCATATATGATAGGAGCAACCGCAAGCAAAAAAAGTATAATAGCCGTAAAACTTGAAGCTTTTATGACATCTATATCAAACTCTTTTGCCAATAACGGCTGAATAGGCTGGGTTGCATACATTACCGATAAAACAACGGTTATGATATAGACAAGTATGACAAGTTCAACTTTTTTCAATTTTTCCTCTTTTTAAAAATTAAAACTTTAAAATGAAATCATTAATAAATATAGTTTTAGTCGAAATATAAGCCAATACATCAATCCCAACAAAAGCCCATACAAATATTGATTTAAACCAACTTTACACCTTTTCTAAAAACGGTTCCCGTAAAAGTTGCCAATATATTTTTCTTTTCATCATATATATTTATCTCATAAGAGGCTACATTTTTTCCATCTTTTATCTCTTTGGCAATGGCATAAATTTTACCGCCGGATATTGCTCTATGAAACATTATGTTTGCATTTATCGCAAGAGATAGGTTGTTTTTAGTATTGGAAGCTATGGCAAAAGTATAATCTGCCAAAGAAAACAAAAAGCCTCCGTGTATGACATCGGCACCATTTAGATGCTCATCCTTTACTTGCACCTCTACTTTTGCATATCCCTCTTGAATATCAACTATAGTAAAGCCTAAAAGTTTTGCAAATCTATCTTTTTCTTCAAAAAAGGATTTTATTTTATTTAACATATCCTTCTCCTGCTATATATTTTTACTATACCGTAGTTTGAAGTTTCAATAAAACCGCACCGATTATTATCAAAACGATTCCGATTATCTTCATAACATTCATATCCTCTTTAAATATCAGCCAGCCAAGTATCGCAATCAGTGATGTTCCAAGTCCTGCCCATATAGCATAAGCAATTCCGATCTCTATCTTTTTAGTTGCATAGTATATTAGTGTAAAAGATATGATGTAGCATATAGTTATAACCCCACTCCAAAAGTAGGTATTTCCATATGTTGCTTGTTTGATACTCAAAGTCCCCACTACTTCAAAAACTATCGCTAAGATCAAATATATCCAATGCATCTTATCCTCTTCTTGTAAACTTTTGTTTAACCCACATTACAACATAAAATAAAAACGGTATAAAAAACACCCCTATCATAGTAGCCGCAGTCATTCCAAATACAACTGAAGTTCCTAAAATATGTCTGCTATTTGCTCCGGCACCACTGCTTAAAACAAGTGGTAAAGTTCCTAATATAAATGCAAAAGAGGTCATAATTATCGGTCTAAATCTAAGTTTTGCTGCTTCAAGTGTTGCATCCATCAAAGTATAACCTTTTTTTATCCTCTCGACTGCAAACTCTACTATCAAAATAGCATTTTTCGCACTAAGCCCCACTAATGTTATAAGTGCCACTTGATAGTAGATATCTGCTTCAAGATGCATAAATTTAAGCAGATAAATTCCCCCCGCCGCTCCGAAAAGAGCAAACGGCACGGAAAGCACGACCGATATAGGGATGCTCCAACTCTCATAAAGTGCCGCAAGGATCAAAAATACAAATATCATCGCATATATCATAGTATAGTTGCTTGAATTTTTTAGTTTATCCTCTTGATATGATGTTCCTGCCCATGAGAGTGTGTAGCCACTTTTTGGCAAGATTTTAGCACTTATCTCTTTTATGGCATCCATAGCATCTCCCGAGCTGTGTCCTGGTGTTGCTGAGCCTGTTATATATCCTGCATTAAAAAGGTTAAATCTTTGAATTACACTTGCTCCCACTACTCTTTTTAGAGAAACAAGTTCGCTAACCGGTATCATATTGCCATCAAGCGATTTGACATAGATAGTTTTAAAGTCATCAACAGTTCTTCTAAAATCACCGATAGCTTTCGCATTTACATGAAATACTTTACTAAAGAGGTTAAAGTCATTGATGTATGCTTTTCCAAAATATGCACCTATGGTATTGTATAAAACGGTTAGATTTACATTCATCGATTTTGCTTTTTCTCTATCTACGGTTAGTTCATATTGCGGTGTTCTTGTATCGAGAGTCGATCTAACCATCATAAGTCTTGGATCTTTGTTTGCTTCTTCAACAATCTTTTTTACATAGCCATCAAGCTGATGCAAATCCCCACCGGTTCTATCTTGTATCCACATCTCAAATCCATCCGTCATACTCATACCAAGTATCGGAGGAGGGTTAAAAGCCAACACGAGAGCATCTTTATAACCATAAAACTGTCCCATAAGCTTACCTGCCATCGCCATAGATGAATCATCTGGATCTTTTCTCTTGTCCCAAGATGTAAGTTTTGCAAACATCATAGAAGCATCACTCTTAAATGCCATAGTCATAAGATCAAGTCCGCTAACTCCGGCAGCTTCTTCTATAAGTGGATTTTTTAAAAGTATTTTTTCAACATTTAAAGTTGTTTTATCAGTTTCATTTAGAGAGGTTCCGGGCATATTAAATTTAAATATCATCAATACACCTTTATCTTCTGTCGGAACAAGTCCGGTTGGAAGCATTTTATTGATCTCAACCGTAGCATAGATGAGAATACCATACAAAGCAAGTGAAAAAACTCCTATCTTTATAACAAACTTGGCTGTTTTTGTATATTTATCCGTTGTCCAACTAAAAAATTGATTAAATTTTCTAATAGGCCAGATGGGTTTCTCTTCTCTTTTTAGCAAAAGTGCGGCA
>JAMOOV010000019.1 GCA_027065125.1 Campylobacterales bacterium
CGGAAGTTAAAGTACCGGAACTTGCAGATGCTATCGTAGAGATCACCGAAACAGGCTCAAGCATAAAAGCGAACAATCTAAAGATCATAGACACCGTGCTTGAAACCACTACGAGATTTATAGCCAACAAAGAGGCATACAACGACCCTTGGAAAAGAAAAAAGATGGAAAATATCATCATGATGCTTCGATCCGTCATAGATGCTATACCCAAATCCTGCATACTGATGAATGCTCCGAAAGATAAACTTGATGATATATTGGAAATATTGCCTTCAAGCAATCCTACCGTTTCTCATCTTGCAAAGGGTGATTGGGTGGATGTTATGGCGATACTCGATAAAAAAGCTTTAAGAGAGATACTTCCGAAACTAAAAGAGATAGGAGCTAAGTCGATAGCGGAACTTCCAATCAATAAGATCATAGATTGATGATTTTTAGACAGGAATTTTTAACTATAAAAACTAAAAAAAGAGGTTTTTATCTCATAACCGATGATATTTTACATACTGTAAATCTCAAAGATATCAAAACGGGTCTAATGAACCTTTTTTTAAAACATACTTCAGCATCTTTAACTATCAATGAAAATGTATCTTATGAAGTGTGGGAGGATTTGGAAAATATCTCCTCATCTCTTGTTCCGGATGGTGATAAATATCTACACTATTTAGAGGGTAAAGATGATATGCCAGCACACTTTAAATCCTCAATGTTCGGTGTAAGTCTAAATATACCCATATCATACGGAAAACTTCAATTGGGTACTTGGCAGGGTATCTTTTTGTGCGAACATAGAAGCAATCCATCTTTTAGAGAGATTGTAATAACCGTTACCGGAGAGAGTGATATTTTTTTAAATAATAGAGATATTTAAAAAGCGGTAATGGATATTTTGATATAATAAAGCAAAATACAACTTAGGATAAAAAATGATACTTATAGCTGGACCATGTGTGATAGAAAGTAGAGAAAATCTTTTTAAGATTGCCGAAGGGTTAAAAGAGTTTCACGAAGATAGCAGAATAGACTTTTACTTTAAAGCATCTTTCGATAAAGCCAACAGAACAAGCCTTGATAGTTTTAGGGGACCGGGACTTCAGAATGGATTGGCTCTTTTGAAAGAGGTACAAGACAGATATGGCTATAAACTCTTAACCGATATCCATGAAACTTGGCAAGTTGAAGAGGTGGCTAAAGTGGTGGATGTTTTGCAGATACCTGCATTCTTATGCAGACAGACAGACCTTCTTGTATCTGCTGCAAAAACAGATAAAATTGTCAATATCAAAAAAGGGCAATTTATGAATCCTTCCGATATGGAGTATTCGGTTTTAAAAATTTTAAAAACGAGAGGTATCCAAAAAGCAAATTATGAAAACTCTAAAAAAGCCGGAGTTTGGCTCACCGAAAGGGGAAGTAGCTTTGGATATGGTAATCTCGTGGTAGATATGAGAAGTTTAAAAATTATGCAAGAGTTTGCTCCTGTTGTTTTTGATGCTACTCACTCAGTGCAGATGCCGGGATCCGCAGGGGGACAAAGTGGCGGTAAAAGAGAGTTTGTTGCTCCATTGAGTAGAGCAGCTGCGGCTGTAGGTGTGGACGGATTTTTCTTTGAGAGTCATTTTGATCCGTCTATTGCACTAAGCGATGGGGCTAATATGCTTAAACTTAATGATTTGAAAATGTGTATTAGAGATATATTTTCCATACAAAATGCTCTTGGAAAAAAAGATGAATTTTGATAAAAAGATAGATAGAAAAGGTACAGATAGCATAAAGCATAATAATTTAAAAGAGAGGTTTTTTTCAGAGGATATCATTCCTATGTGGGTTGCCGATATGGACTTTAAATCTTGCAAAAATATCATAAATGCCCTAAGAGATAGGGTTGATGAGGGTATTTTTGGATATGTTTATAATGATAAGTCGATATTTGATGCGATATATAAGTGGCAAGAGAAAAGATATGGATGGAAGATAAAAAAAGGCTCTATTTTTTTAGCCAACGGAGTGGTGTCCTCCATATCTTTTATCATTAATGCCTTTACAAAAGAAAAAGATGAAATTATCATACAAACTCCCGTATATCATCCTTTTTCAAAAGTTATAAAAGAGAGCGGTAGAAAGGTAAGTGTCAACTCTTTAAAACTTGTTAATAGTCAGTATGAGATAGATTTTAAGGATTTGAAAAAAAGAGCTAAAAATGCAAAGATTATGATATTATGCAATCCTCACAATCCGACCGGAAGAGTTTTTTCTAAAGATGAATTAAAAAAGATTGCTGATATTTGTATTGAAAATGATTTACTGCTTATATCTGATGAGATACATTCTGACTTTGTTTATGAGGGACATAAGCATATACCTATAGCCTCTTTGTCTAAGCAGATTTCAAAAAGAACTATCACACTTAATGCTGCTAGCAAAAGTTTCAATATAGCCGGCTTGATGACTTCATATGTAATATGTGAAAATAAAAAATTAGAAGCCGTCTATAAAGCATATATTAAAAAATTTGAAATATGCGACAATAATATATTTGGAACTGTTGCCTTAAAGAGTGCATACGAGAGTTGCGATAAATGGTTTGATGAGGTGGTTGCTTATCTGCAAGACAATAGAGACTTTGCATATGAGTACATAAAAAATCACATTCCTTTGCTCGATGTAATAAAACCTGAAGCGACATATCTTTTGTGGATAGATTTTAGAAAACTTGGATTGGATGCTGTAAAATTGGAGAAATTTTTAGTAAAAAAAGCAAAACTTGGTCTTAATAACGGAATTATATTTGGCAAAGAGGGAAAAGGTTTTGCAAGGATGAATTTCGGAACTCAAAGAGATGTGCTGAAAGAGGCTTTGGAAAACTTAAAGGAAGCTGTAAATAGTTTTATTGTAAAATAGAAAAAAATTTAAGGAAAAAAGAGATGAATATAATAGAGGGTAAACTTAAGATAGATAAAAATACAAAAGTAGCCATCATAAATAGTAGGTTCAATCACATCATAACCGATAGATTGACCGAAGGTGCCATGGATGCCTTTTTGAGACATGGCGGTGATGAAGCAAATCTCGACCTCATTCTTGTACCGGGAGCTTTTGAGATACCTTTTGCTCTTGATAAGATACTTTCAAGTGGAAAATATGACGGAGTTTGCTGTTTGGGTGCCGTTATAAGAGGAAGTACTCCGCATTTTGACTATGTGGCGGCAGAAGCTACAAAGGGTATAGCAAATACTACTTTAAAATATAAATATCCTGTGACATTTGGAGTCTTGACGACCGATACCATAGAACAAGCGATTGAGAGAGCCGGTAGTAAAGCGGGTAATAAAGGTTTTGAGGCAATGACCGGACTTATTGAACTTATAGACCTTTACAAGAGTATATAATGGCAACAAGACATCAAGTAAGAGAAGTAGTGGTATCCCTGCTTTATGCTCACGATATTGGTAATAAAGAGGTTTCTAAATTTGAAAACACCATTCTTGAAGAAAAAAAGATAAGAAACAGACAAAAAGAGTTTGCTCTTGATTTGATAAATGGTGTTTTAAATAACCTTGAAGAGATAGATAAAGAGATAGACGGACACTTAAAAGAGTGGAATATACAAGAGATAGGGCATATCGAAAGAGCAATACTTAGACTTGGAACTTACGAGCTTATGCTTAAGAAAAATGATGATGCTGTTATTATAAACGAAGCTATAGAGCTTTCTAAAACACTTTGTGGCGATAGTGTACCAAAATTTATAAATGGAGTTTTAGGCTCTATTCAAAAAGATTTAAAATCCAAAAAGGAGAGTTAGGGTATGAAGTTGTGTGTAGCTTTGGATTTGCCTACATTGGAAGAAAACCTTAATTTGGCAAAATCGCTAAAAGAGTTTGATATATGGTTGAAAGTTGGTTTTAGAACATATATAAGAGATGGAAAAAGGATTATCGAAGAGTTAAAAAATATCAATCCTGACTTTAAAATCTTTTTGGATTTGAAGATTTATGATATACCAAACACGATGGCAGATGCTGCAAGTGAGATAGCTGATCTTGGTGTAGATATGTTTAATATTCACATCTCAAGCGGAGTTCAAGCCATGAAGACGGTTATGCAAAGAATAAGCAACAAAAAAGATAGACCATTAGTACTTGGAGTATCTATTTTGACCAGTTTTGACAATCAAACCTTTAAAAATATCTACGGTTCGACGATAGAGAAAAAAAGTGCAGTATTTGCTAAAAAAGCTTATGA
>JAMOOV010000020.1 GCA_027065125.1 Campylobacterales bacterium
TAATAAAATGACACTCATTGGGCTTACTCTTGCCATTGGTATTATCATCGATGATGCTATTGTTGTGTTAGAGAATATCTACAAAAAGATGGAAGCAGGTATGGGCAAGTTTGAAGCGGCATTGTATGGTGTTAAAGAGATGGCGTTTGCTATTTTGGCGATTTCTGCTATGCTTCTTGCCGTATTTTTGCCTGTTGCACACATGAGTGGTATTGTTGGGAAGTTTTTTGAGAGTTTTGCGATGACGGTTGGTTTTGCTGTTATTATCTCTTATACTGTTGCTATGAGTTTTATGCCAAGTCTCAGTGCGAGGGTACTTCAAAAGAAAGAGAGTAGATTTTACAATCTAACAGAGCCTATCTTTATGCTTTTAGATAAAATCTATGCGGCAACACTTAAGTTTGTACTTCGATTTAAACTCTTAACACTTGTTTTTGTTATTGTTGCTTTTGTTGCTTCTTTGTCACTTTTTCCAAAAATCGGTATGGATTTTATCCCAAAAGAGGATAAAGCAGAATTTGAGATAAAACTAAGAGCATCTACTGGGATTAGCTTAGATGAGATGATAGGAGAATCAAAAAAAGTAGAAAACATGGTGCAAAAGGATAAAAATGTACTCTTTACAACTCTTAGTGTCGGTTATAACAGTGTAAAAGAGAAAAACAAAGCACTTATCTATGTAAAACTCACACCAAAAGACAAAAGAGAAAAAAATCAAGAAGAGATTATTCAAGCTTTTCGCCAAAAACTTAAAAATTTCTCCGATAAATTCTTTATAACAGCAGCAGCCATTCCAAACATCAAAGGTGCAGGTGTAACTGTACCGTATCAGATAGTGCTTACTTCAGATTCGTTTGACGATTTGGCAGTTGCTAGAAAAAATCTTATGGAGTATCTTGCAAAGAAAAAAGGGTTTGTTGATATTGATAGTAATCTTGATGAGGGAAAACCACAAATTGACATCAATATCATCCGTGAAAATGCCAACAAAATGGGTATAAGTGCATCACAAATCGCTCAAGCTGTATCTATCGCTTTTTCAAGTGATTTGGAGATCTCTTATTTTGAGCAAAATGGAAAACAGTACAAAATAACACTGAGACTACCTGATAAAAATCGTATAAGCATAGATGACCTTAAAAAGATACAACTT
Source organism: Campylobacterales bacterium (assembly GCA_027065125.1). Classification (GTDB taxonomy): domain Bacteria; phylum Campylobacterota; class Campylobacteria; order Campylobacterales; family JALSKU01; genus JALSKU01. Next base: position 1,154 of record JAMOOV010000020.1, read on the forward strand.
CGTGCAAAAAACGGTTCGTTAATTTATCTTGATGGGCTTGTAAATTTTACCCACTCAAAATCTCTAGCTTCTATTTACCACTACAACAGACAAAGACAAGTTACTGTTTATTCTGATTTATTTGGGCTTGATTTGGGTGGAGCTGTTAATTACACCAGAGAAGGAATAGAAAAACTATTGCCACAAGGAGTGCATTATAAATTTACAGGCTTTGCAGAAGAGATGGAAAAAACAGGTAAAGCATTTGGTGCAGCTTTAGGGCTTTCAATTATTTTGATGTTTATTATTTTGGCGATTTTGTATGAGTCACTCATTCAGCCTATTATCATTATGATAGCCCTTCCACTTAGTATTATTGGGGTGATGGTAGCTTTGTATCTTACACATCTACATTTTAGTCTTTTTGTAATGATTGGCTTTATGCTACTTATGGGAATGGTTGGTAAAAATGCCGTATTACTTGTTGATTTTGCCAATGAAGCAGTTGCTAAAGGTAAAGATGCCAATGCAGCTTTGCTTAAAGCTGGGGAAAAGCGGCTTCGTCCTATTTTAATGACAACAATCGCTATGATATTTGCCATGCTTCCATTAGCACTAAGTGACTCACTAGGAAGTGAAACAAAAGCACCTATGGCTATATCTATAATCGGTGGATTACTTAGCTCTATGGTACTAACACTTTTAGTTGTGCCAGTTATTTATAAAATAATAAATCCACTTGATAGATGGCTTCGAAAGTGGTATGAGAAAAAAATAGAAAAAAGTATCTAAAAAAAGGAGAAAAAGAAAATGCAACAGTGGTTATACCTTATAGTGGCAATTGTTTTTGAAGTAGCAGGAACAACCACTATGAAATTTTCAGATGGTTTTACAAAGACCATCCCTTCAGTTGTAATGTTTATTTTTTACATACTCTCACTTATTGCACTTACTTATGCACTTAAAAAAATAGATATGAGTATGGCATATGCAGTATGGGCAGGAGTTGGAACAGCACTTATAACAGTTGTTGGGATAATTTTTTTCAAAGAGCCATCAAGTATGCTCAAGATTATAAGTATTGTACTTATCATTGCTGGGGTGGTAGGGTTACATTTAAGTGGTGAAATCGCTTAAAAGAAAGAAAGGAAAGAAAAATGCAAGTATTAAAAAAATATTGGTTAGCTATTGTTATAGCTGTTTTGTTGGTAATATCAGGAGGTATGATTTATGTGAAATTACATCCAAAAGAACTCCCCTCAAACTTGGTTGAAGGTACAGGGCGAATGGATGGTGATTTAATAAATCTTAATATAAAATACCCTGGAAGAATAGGGAAGATATTTGTCGATGATGGGATGAGCGTTACCAAAGGAATGGTTATTGCAATACTAAAGAGTAAAGAGTTTGAGGCACAGTTTGCACAACTTGATGCACAGATAGATGCACAAGAAAAACAACTCAAAGCAAAACAGATAGAAGCAAACATAGCAGATACAACTATTCCTCTTTTACTCAAAACAGCAAAAGAGCAAATAAAGTCTGCAAAAGCATCTCAAAAATCTTTACAAAAAAATATTTTAATTCAAAAAGATGTGCTTGCTCAGGCAAAAAGAGATTTTAAACGAGCAAAAAAGTTACATAAAACAAAAAGTATAGATCAAGCGAAGTTTGAACTTTATGAACTTAAGTTAAAAACAGAAACAAATAAGCTTAAAGCACTTAAAGAGCAACTCAAACAAACACAATCAGCTATTGCTTTAGCAAAAATTGGTTTGAGTGATGCCACAGCTTCACAACAAAAACTGCTCTCTATCAAAGCAAACATTGAAGCTTTAAAAGATTCAATAGTTGCTTTAGAAGCTTCAAAAACACAGGTTAAAGCGACAATAGATGAAATGACACTGCACTCAAGCGTAGATGGGATTACAGTAGAAAAAATTGCCAATGAGGGTGAAGTAATAGGTGCAGGAATGCCGGTAGCTACTTTGCTTGATCCGCACTCTTTGTATCTCAAAATCTTTATCGATACGATTCAAAATGGGAAAGTCAAATTAGGTGATAAAGCGGTAATTTTTCTTGATGCTTATCCAAACCATCCAATAGAAGCAAAAGTAATACGCATTGCTCAAAAAGCAGAGTTTACACCAAAAGAGGTAAGTGTACGAAGTGACAGAATTCAGCGAGTATTTGCCGTGCATCTCAAACCACTCAAAGTAGATCCACTCTTAAAACTTGGTATTCCTGCCATTGGTGTTGTTTCACTTGATGGAAAAGGATTACCAACTTCATTGAATGAGATTCCCGTATTATGATAACAATTGATAAAAATGTGGTAATGCTTGGATGGGTAAGTTTTTTTACCGATATGGCATCTGCCATGATTAATCCTATTTTGCCTATTTTTATCGTTGTAGCACTGCATGAGGGTGTCGATAAGCTTGGTATTGTAGTTGCCGTAGCTACTTTTGTTTCGTATGCCCTGCGTTTACTCTCTGGGTATATTTCTGATCGTTACAGCATCGTTAAACCCTTGGTTGTTGGTGGCTATGCTCTCTCAGCTCTCTCTAAACCACTTATAGGGCTGAGTGATGGATATAAAAGTATTGCCGGATTAAAAGCGCTTGAGAGAGTTGGAAAGGGACTTCGTTCAGCCCCCAAAGATTTGATGATCTCAAAGTACAGTAAGGCAAATGCATCGGGGAAGACTTTTGGATTTCACAAGACGATGGATATTGCAGGAGAATTGAGTGGGACACTGATCCTTTTTGGTCTCTTATGGTATTTTGGTCAAAGTGAAGAAGTGATGCGAAATATCTTTTATGTTACGCTTGTTCCTGGGCTTATCGGTTTGGTGCTGGTGGCTTTTTTTGTTAAAGATGTAGAGAAAAAAGAGTCTTCTTCCAAGCTGGATTTTACTTTTACTAAAAAAGACAAGGCAACGATTATGTCACTTTTGTTCTATTTTGTCTTTATCTTTTTTCTTTTTAATGAATCTTTTTTTACGATACAGGCAAAAAATGTAGGTATTGGCATTG
>JAMOOV010000021.1 GCA_027065125.1 Campylobacterales bacterium
TTAAGAGCTTTTGCCATAATATCGTATGATTTACTTATTTGAAACGACATATTCGACCTTTTTTTATTTATATTGTAAAGATAAGCAAAAATCATTCCCAAAAAAAATGTTATAATTCATTTTTAAAAAAGGAGAATTGTGAAAAAGATTTTTTTTATTTTTATGGCAATAACTTTTGTGTTTTCTACCATTGAAGCAAAAGAGATAGGCGGAGTTGATTTAGAAGAGAGTATTGTGATAGAAAATCAAAAACTTATATTAAATGGAGCAGGTATTAGAACAATATTTTTTTTCGATGTATATGTGGGAGCATTATATCTAACACAAAAGTCTAAAAATCCATCTTTAATAATAAACTCCAACAAACCCATGGATATTAAAATGATTATTACATCTTCTCTTGTAACAAGCAAAAAGATGATAGATGGATTGAAAGATGCTTTTAAAAAAGCTAAAGATGCCGGATATGGTGCAGATAAAAATAATTTAGATAAATTTCTTCAAATATTTAAGAAAAAAATATCTAAAAAAGATATTTATGATTTTTTTTATGACAACAACAAAGGCTTGATGATATATAAAAATCATAAACTTCATCAAATCATAAAGGATTTTCAGTTTAAAAAAGCTCTCTATGCTATATGGCTTAGTAAAAATCCTGCTCAAGAGAGTTTAAAAGAAAAGATGTTAGGACAATAATTAAACATGCATACTGATAGGTATCTATTTTTATTTGTAGTTTTTTTGATAGGTGTAGCTATAATATTCTCTTTTTCTTTATCATCTTTTACTATTTTGCGATATGGATATGACGAATTTCACTATGTTGTAAGAGAATTTTTTGTAGGTATTTTATCCATCTTTGTTATGTGGTCACTTTCCAGATTGGATCCAGATAAGTACTTAAACAAGATAGGATTTAGTATATTTTTTATATCTCTGATTTTGATGAGTGCAATGCAGTTTTTACCGGCAAATTATGTAACCGCTGCAGGAGGTGCAAAAAGATGGATCAGACTCCCAGGTTTTTCACTCTCTCCGGTAGAATTTTTTAAAATCGGTTTTGTTTATTTTCTTGCTTGGAGCTTTGCAAGAAAACTAGACGAGAGTAAAAAAAGCTTGAAAGAGGAGCTAAAGCTGATATTGCCTTATATTGGAGTATTTCTTATAGCTGTATATCTTATAGCTATTTTACAAAATGACTTAGGACAAGTAGTCGTTTTAGCATTGACCCTTGCGGTTATGGCATTTTTTGCAGGAACAAGTGCAAAATTATTTATATTGACAATTTTGGGAGCTATCGTTGTAGCTACTACTGCTATAGCCACTTCTACACATAGAATTATCAGGATAAAAACTTGGTGGGCTACTATACAAAATATGGTACTTTCTGTATTTCCGGATAGTATAGCCAATATACTCAGAGTAAAAGATGCACCGGAGCCATACCAGATATCACACTCTTTAAATGCTATAAAACACGGAGGACTTTTTGGTACAGGCATAGGTAGTGGTACTTTTAAGCTGGGTTTTTTAAGCGAAGTGCATACCGACTTTGTTCTTGCTGGCATGGCTGAAGAGATAGGAGCTATAGGAGTTATCATAGTAACTCTTGTTTTTATGGCAATTATATTTAGGATTTTCAAAATAGCAAACAGAAGTAACAATAAAGTTTACTATCTTTTTTCTCTTGGAGTTGGGTTGTTGATAACTTTCTCATTTTTGATAAATGCTTACGGTATCACATCTATAATCCCCATAAAGGGTATCGCCGTTCCTTTTTTAAGCTATGGGGGAAGCTCTATGCTTGCCGCTAGCATAGGTATAGGAATGGTTCTTATGATAAGCAAGAAAGTGGATTGGAAATGATAGCTTTAACTGGTGGCGGAACAGGCGGACACTTAACCATCATAAAAAGCATAAAAGAGGAGTTGAACAAAAGAGGTATCAAGCCTATATTTATAGGCTCTATCAACGGACAAGATAGAGATTGGTTTGAAAATGATGAGGGTTTTGCCGATAGATACTTTTTTGATACGAGAGGAGTGGTCAACAAAAACAAAAAAGATAAAATACTCTCTCTTTTAAATATATTTGGGTATTCCCTAAAGTGCTACACTATCTTTAAAAAACATAAGATAAAAAATGTCCTATCAGTAGGCGGATACTCTGCGGCTGCAGCCTCTTTTGGTGCGATACTCTTTAAAAAAAATTTGTACATTCACGAACAAAATGCAAAAATGGGAACACTAAATCTAAAGTTAAAGCCCTATGCTAAAGCTCTATTTAGTTCATATATACAAAATTCTCCCATAAAAGACTATCCGGTAAACGAAAAGTTTTTTAAAACTTCAAGAATAAGAAAAGAATTAAATACGATTATATTTCTCGGAGGCAGTCAAGGGGCAAATTTTATAAATGATTTGGCTAAAGAGCTATCTGAAACTCTACTAAGCAGAGGTATCTCAATCATCCATCAATGCGGCAAAAAATCGTATGAAAAAACAAAAGAATTTTATGAAAAAAAAGATTTACAAGTGGAACTGTATGATTTTATAGAGAATATGCCCTCAGTGCTAAAAAGAGCCGATTTTGCTATCAGCAGAAGTGGAGCAAGCACTCTTTGGGAGCTATGTGCATCAAAGATACCAGCCATCTTTATACCCTATCCATATGCCGCAGGAGACCACCAATACCATAATGCAAAATTTCTGCAAGACAAAAAACTATCTTTCATCATACGAGAAAAAGAGGCAACACCCGACAAAATACTAAATATACTAAAAAGCACCGACATCCAAAACATCAGCAAAGCACTAAGCACAACAATAAACCAAGGAGGAGCCAAAAAGATAGTGGATATTCTACTAAAATAAACTGCCCCCTTTGTCAAGACGACACTGTAAACTAAACTGTGTAAACCACCTCTAACCCTATATCCTCAAAACTATAGGGGTCAGTCGCCACCTTAAACCCCCATTAAATCATTAAAAAATATTGAAAAAATATCTCTTTTTATATCTTTAAGCCGCAATCCTCTTTTTACCATCAGTTTCTCTGCTGTTTATATAAAAATTACTATCTTTTTTATCTTTTTTCTTATTATGCTCTTCATCATAGAGTTTATCACTCTTATATAGAGAATGGGCTATGATAACAATTTTCCTCATTATGGCTACTTGTGCCACAGTCGTATGTTTTCCATTTTCTTTAAGTCTATTATAAAACATCTTAAATCTTTTATCTCTTTGTATAGCTACCATAGCAGCCATAAACAAAGAACTTCTATATATCTTTCCGCCTGCTTTTGATATTCTGCTTTTACCTTTTATGGATATTCCCGATTCTCTTTTTATTGGATCAAGTCCCGTTAGGGATGTTATCTCTCTTTGGGTGGCATTTGGATACTTTATAAACAGATGAATAAGAAGTATAGCCGTTATCTTGCCTACCCCGTTTATTGATATGACGGAGTTATATTTTTTTAAAAGAGTTTCATCTTTTGATATAAGAGTATATATCTCATCAATAATCTCTTTCTCAACTCTTTTTAATTCACCTATCTCTTTTGTCAATCTCTTTGTTAAATATGTTTTATCCCCTTTTGCTTTTAAAGATTCCAAATGGTTTGAAAGAGCTACTCTTTGTTTAACTTTTAACTTATAGTAACCAATCATCTCATTTATCTCTTCAGCCAAAGGATTTATCGAAGGTATCATTATCTCACCCTCTCTTGCAACTACAATAGCTTGATTTAACATTTTTGCATCGGCTTTGTCGCTTTTGCCTCTTTGTGATATAGCTTTTGCAAAGTTGTGTGATTGTTTGGGATTTATTATGAATACCTTTATATCTTTTCTTGCACAAAATCTATAAAGTTGTGTAGAGTAGTTAGCTGTAGGTTCATATACAAACACTATATCTTTTATCTCTTTTTTATAAATCTTTTTCAACTTTGAATAAAGAGAGTTTATAATACCCCAAGAAAAAAGATAAATTTAATTTTTTCAAAGTATAATAAAAATAAAAACAAGGGGCAAAAGATGAGCAATAAGCGAAGAAAATTTAGTAGCGAATTTAAAGTAAAACTTGTGTTAGAGGTTTTAAAAAACGAGAAGACTCTAAACCAAATAGCA
>JAMOOV010000022.1 GCA_027065125.1 Campylobacterales bacterium
ACCGGCTCACACCTATAAACAACAACACCGTCAAAACTATCTATCTCCTCTATCTCTTCGGGGATTCTTGTTTTGGTTCTTCTTGTTATGTTTTTCAAGAGATAGCCTCTGTGTTCTTCCCCAGAGTTATCAAAATAGTTCGGAAGTTCATCAAACTCTATGCTTTTAAAGCCTTTGTTTGCTGGCAACTCTTTTGTGTAGTCTATAGTATATCTTTTTTCAATTCCAAGAGCATTAGCTATATCATTAAGCTCATACCCTTCATAACTTACTGCCGCATTTGTAGGAACTACTCTTTTATCTATATTTGTAAATGTTCCCTCTTGCTGATTGAGTGCGGGCATATCAAGATCTCCGTCACCCAAAGCACTCAATGTAAAATCTCCTTTTACATTGTATCCTATGGTATAATCTCCCTCTTTCTCATCAAGCTCACATATCAAAGATACTCCGAGTGAGTTTGTTTGAGGAGGAATGATGAGGACTTTGAAGTCGCTATACTTCTCTATAAGCCCTGCAAGAAGTGCTATGTTTTTAGCTCTTTTGTGAGAGTATAAGTCTTCACCGAGGATGATGGTTTTGCTCTTATATCTATATAGATTTTTACAAATATCCTCTATCTCTTCTTCTCCCACATTTGTTTCGGCACTTATATAGCCATCATCAAGATCGTTAAAATACTCTTTTAATTCATCATTTATATCACTATTTTTCAATATCTCTTTTGCCAACATCGCCAAGACACCCTCTTCGCTTCCAACTTCATATCTGACAAAATCGGTAATTATATCTTGAAGAACTTGGTCTTTTATCGGATGAAAACTTACTACTTTAGAGCCAAGTCTTTTAGTAGCTTCGCTAACTCTAAACCTAACCATTGGATTGTCTGATGATAATTTTGTGCCTAATGTCAAAATAAAATCACTCTTTGAAATATTTTTTAAATCGGCTTGATACAGAGCATGAGCACTCTCTTTGCTAAACTCATTTAAAAAGTTTTTATACTCTTTGGTGCCATAACAAACTAATTTATAACCAAATTTCTCTTTTAGTTTTTGCAAAATAAGAGCTTCTTCGTTTGTAATGGTTGCAGCAAATCTAATCGTATCAGCTTTTTTGAAAGCATCTATCGCCTCTTGAAAAGCTTTTTCATCTTTTTGGGCATCTTTATTCGCAAAATCAAATCCAAATCTACCCGCACCGCACAAAGAGGCAAATTCAAACTCATTTGCTACTCTTGTTATCACTTTTTTAGGATCGTTGATACTCTTATGCCTTACATCATAATACAAAAAACATCCGCTACTGCAATGTGAACAAGTCGCCGGTACCTGTGTTAACTCCCAAGCATTGGCTTTATATTTAAACTCATTTGAAGTCATAGCTCCCACCGGACAAACACTTATACACTCTCCGCACTGAATACATTTTTCATAGTTGTTATCTATGGTTGAGTGATAACCGTTTGGCTTTACAAAAAGTGCTGAAGTTCCTACTATTTCATTGCAAACAGTAACACATCTTTCACACATTATGCAAAGATACGGATCATATCCCAACACTCCCCACTTTTTAGGCTTTCTTTTTTGCTCTTTTGCCGAAAATTCTTGTGAAGTCACTCCGAACTCTAAAGTTTTATTTTGTAGCTCACACTCGCCACTCTTATCACATACACCGCATTGAAGGGGGTGATTGACATCATATAGTTTCATTATATTTTGTCTATGTTTGAAAAGCTCCGGAGAATTTGTCTTAATAACAGCTCCATCCATCGCCTTTTCTTGACAACTCAAGATAAACCCGTCCACACCCTCAACTTCAACCGAACACATTCTGCAAGATGCTATGGGATTTGTCTTTGTCAAATAACACATAGTCGGTATATAGATATTTTCTCGCCTTGCTACTTGCAAAATAGTTTCGCCTCTATAAGCTTTTACTTTTTTTCCGTCTATTGTCAAACTAATCATTATCCAAACCTTTTTGATTTGGGTTTGAGGTAGCAACCATAGCGATATAGTAACATCTCATGCATCTTTGAGATTCGTTTATGGCTTCATCTCTTGTTAAACCGAAATTTACTTCAAGTTGAGAGTGTTTTCTCGTTTCCACATCAAGCTTTTCGCTAACCTCTCTTTTTATGCCCGGCATCCATCCGGTTATCTTCTCTTTTTTATTATAAACTCTTAATTTTCTTAAATGATCCTCCATGATCTCTTCGTCACTCAAGAAAACTTCTCCCGTTTTTAAGTATCTAAGTATTACTGAACTAGCCCTTTTTGCCTGTCCTACGGCATTGACTATCGTCATAGGTCCATATTCACAGTCACCTGCAGCGAAGATTCCTTTTCTGTTTGTCATATAGGTATTGTTAAAAGTTTTAAATGTATTCCAGCTTGTTAAGTCAAGTTCCCAATCTTCCGGAACAAAGTCCATATTGGTATCTTGGCTAACTGCAGGTATAAGATAGTCGCATTCTATAAAATAATCCGCACCCTCTATATGTTTTAAACTTGGTCTTTTTCCATCTTCATGATGAACCAATTCAAATGTATTGATTTTTAACTTTTTAAGATTGTCATTTTCATCCGTCATGATCTCTTCAACAGCAGAATAAAACTTAAACTCTACACCCTCTTCTATCGCTTCATGATACTCTTCATAACTTGTATTACCGATAATAGCCTTTTCATCTCTTCTGTAAAGAAGTATAACTTTTTTTGCATTTGCTCTTATCGCACATCTAACAACATCCATAGAGGTAAAACCGCCACCTACACATACAACGGTTTTTCCGGTAAGATCAACCGGTTCGCCTATACCCCACTTGACACTAAGGTTTATCTGGTCCAAAAACTCTATCGCCGGCCAATAACCTTTTATCTCTTCTCTTTCATTTTTTGCTCTTATTTTTTTGGATATTCTAGTACCCGTAGCTACCAAAACGGCATCATAATCTTTTTCAAATTGCCTCATCATATCTTTGGTGACTTTAGTATTGAGTATAAAATTTACCCCTAAAGCTTTAATACTCTCTATATCTTTATAATATTTATCATATGGCATTCTATACTCAGGTACACCGACAGCAACCTCTCCTCCAAGTACCGGTAGCTCTTCATAAACATCGCACTCAACTCCTCCTAGAGTCAAATAATAAGCTCCTGCCAATCCTGCAGGCCCTGCACCGATTATGGCCACTTTTTTACCTATTGGTTTATGCTTTTTAGTCGGATATATAAAATCCAATCCATGATCACTCTCATAATCCGCACCTATTCTTTTAAGCTCCATTATAGAAATAGGCTCATCAAGATTGGCTCTTCTGCAAGCATCTTCGCAAGGATGGGGGCAAACTCTTCCGCAAACATGAGCCAAAGGCATAGTTTTTTTAGTAGCCTTCAAAGAATTCTCAAACTTCATGTCTCTTATACCCTCTATATAGGCGGGTATATCTACATGACTGGGACACATATCCGAGCATGGTGCCGTTATATCAGCTATATAATTTAAAATATCCTTACCATACTCTTTAGAGCTTTTTTTATCTTTTATCAATTTTATAAAATCTTCTTCAAAGTAATTCATCATATCAAGCAAAGGCACAGGAACCGTTCTGCCTATTTCACACTTTGCGGTAGATTTCATAGTGAAACTTACCTCTTTTAAATGCTCCAAATCACTTAGCTCACCTTCGCCCCTTGCTATCTTGTCAAGCAAGTCATATAGTATTCTACCTCCCCATCTTCCGGGAGTACACCTACCGCATGCTTCGCTATATACTTGGTATTGATAGGCATAAGTCATAGCAAGTTTTACTATATCGACATTCTCTTTAAAGAGAACAAAACCGTTCCAGCCTACAAAAGCATCAGTATCATTCTCTTCTCTATGAGTTACAGGAAATGCAAAAGAGGACTCTTTCCACTCCTCTTTAGGTTTTCCTCTATTGTCGATAACTTCTCCTTGCCAAGTGGAGAAATAGACCAAGCTATTCAATCTACTTTCCTTTTAACGGATATAGTCCAATCAGCTTCATTGTACTTTAAAGAATTCATAAGCTCATGCCCATTCTCTTTTACTATATCCGCACTTTTTTGAACGGAAGAAAAATCTCCTATTTCAAATAAAAATATACCGATTTCGGCAGGTTTCAAGTCTTTATCTATCAGTTTGATCATCCTGTCGTAAAAATTATCTTTCAAAGGTCTCAAATCGTATCTTTTCATCTTTTTACTCCAATTATCTATCAATCTCGCCGAAGACGACATTTAAATTACCGATGATAGCGGTAACATCAGCTATATAATGATCTACCAACAACTCTTGAAGAATGCTCGTATGCCAAAAACTCGGAGCTCTAACTTTCAATCTATAAGGATATGGATCTCCTTCTGAATTTATATAAAATCCAAGCTCACCCTTTGGGGATTCTGTAGGAGCATACACCTCTCCGACAGGTGGTCTCATACCTTGAGTTACAAGTACGAAATGTTGCATCAAAGAATAGTTTTGAGTCATTATCTGCTCTTTTGGTGCTGAAATATATTGGGGTGCATGAGCCATTATCTGCGGTTCTGTTTGAGCATACATGGGTATAAGTTGCTTTAGTATCCTAACACTTTGTCTCATCTCTTCCATATAGAGTTTATATCTTCCATAACTATCACATCTATCCGTGTAAGGCACATCAAAATCAACCTCGTCATAAAGTTCATAAGGTTCCTCTTTTCTTATATCCCACTCTACTCCGCTACCTCTTAAAACTACACCGGAACATCCCCAGCTAAGAGCATCCTCTTTTGAGATAACACCCACATCCTCAAGTCTCATTTTCCATATTCTATTTTGATCCAACAATCCTTCATAATCAGCTATATTTTTCGGTAATTCACTGATAAAAACACTAAGTTTATCAAGCCAACCGTTTGGAAGATCAAGCGGAACTCCACCTATCCTGACAGCAGAGTGTGTAAGTCTGGCTCCACAGTAATCCTCCATCAAATCCATAGCAAATTCTCTCTCTCTAAAGCAATATAAAAATATCGTCATTGCTCCGACATCAAGAGCATGTGTAGCAAGCCAAAAGAGATGAGATATAATCCTGTTTATCTCAAGAAGCATTGTTCGTATTACTTTAGCTCTTCTTGGAACTTCCACTCCTATAAGCTTCTCTACACTATAAGCAAATCCGTAATTATTGGATGTGGCAGCTATATAATCCATTCTATCGGTTGTTGGCAAAAATTCGTTATATATCATATTTTCTGCCATCTTCTCCATGCCCCTATGAAGATATCCGATATCAGGAATAGCTTTTGTTACCTTTTCTCCGTCAAGTTCCAGTATTAACCTTAGCTGTCCGTGAGCAGAAGGGTGCTGCGGTCCGAAGTTGACAACCATTCTGTTGTCTTCTCTATCAAAATTCAAATTTTCAAAAAACGGTTTTAATCTATTTACTTGTTGCATATCTTTACCTTCTTGTGTTTAAGACTTTGGAGTTCTCTTTCTTAAACTCATCTATAAAAAACACTCCGTCCTCTTCTTGATAATCCTGCTTGGTAGGCTTATCACTTGGCTTTTCGCCATATGGTACTTCATGAAAAATTCTAGCAAAGTTTTTCGTATCTTTTTTATCTACTCTAGCAGAATCTCTCTGCTCAGGACCTATCACATCTCTATACTCTTTACCAAATATTTTATCCACTTCATACCATTGAGCCGCCTCATCTCCTTGTAGCGGATAAGCTTTTCTAAGAGGGTGTCCATGCCAATCATCAGGCATGATTATTCTTTTTAGGTTGTAGTGATTATTTACTTTAACTCCCACAAGATCAAACATTTCTCTTTCCGCCCAATCGGCACTTTTAAATACGGTATATACACTTTCGATAGCCGAATCTTCTTTTATCCTGCATTTTACTCTTGCTCTTTTTCTTTTACTTATAGATAAAAGTTGATAAAATATCTCAAATTCACCGCTTTTTTCCAGATAATCACTAGCACTCAATTCACTTAAAAAAGTATAATCAAGCTCATTTTTCATAAACTCCAAAACAGTTTTATTGTCTTGGGGATTTATAACAAGTACAAGCTGTCCAAGCTGGATATAAGCCTCTTTTATCTTAAAACTCTTTTTCAAAGCTTTATAGTCTTGTTCAAAAATCTCATCCTCTTGAGGATCAAGCTTAGGAAGAGTAGGGGCTACCCAAAATCTATCGTTATAGTAAGCCTTTTTTTGTTGATTTTTTCTATTTTTGTACTCTCTCATCATACCAACCTTTTTGGTTTTTGTTTTTGAAAAGCACTCTCTTTTCGTATCTGTTTTTGAAGCATCATAACTGCATACTGTAAAGTTTCCGGTCTTGGAGCACAACCGGGCAAATATATATCTACCGGTATTATTCTATCTACTCCTTGTACGGTAGCATAAGTGTTGAACATACCACCGGTATTGGCACAACTTCCCATGCTGATAACCCACTTCGGCTCTGCCATTTGATCATAGAGCCTTCTTGTAAACTCGGCATGTTTTTTTGTCAAAGTTCCCGCTATTATCATCACTTCCGCTTGTCTTGGACTGGCTCTAAAAATTGTACCGAATCTATCAAAATCATATCTACTGGCACCACTTGCCATCATTTCGATAGCACAACAGGCAAGTCCATAAGTCAATGCCCACAGAGAGTTACTTCTTCCCCACTGAACCAACTTATCAACCGTAGTCAAAGCGATAGGAAGTCCTCCCTCTTGAAGATAGTTTACTTTATGCTGTGCCATTCTAAAGCTCCTTTTTTCCATGCATAGACAAAACCTATAGCAAGTAATAATATAAATGAAATCATTTCAACAAATCCAAACATTCCCAAAACTTTAAAGTCTATAGCCCAAGGAAACATAAAGATAATCTCTACATCAAAAAGTATAAACAAAAGTGCAAAAAGATAAAATTGTGCTGAGATTTTATTTGGCTGTTTCGTAACTTTTGGGCCGCATTCGTAAATAGTAAGCTTTAGCTTTTCCGTATCAAGTCTTGCAAGTTTTCTGCTAACAAATCTAGCCAATACCGTAATGACAAAAAATGCTACGAAGCTAAGAAGCAAAAATACAAATGCCCCAAAATAGGGATGAGCAAAATTCATATGTCCCATAATTTAACCCCTTGAAAATAATTATTACAACATGATACTATATAAAAATAAAAATTAATCTTATTTTACATATAAAATTTATAAAAAATATCATATAACAGACTTTTTGTGTTACCTATAGTTACAAAAGATGTTTTTAAAATTTTAATTATAGCTGCAAAGAAGTTTCTTATTGCACAAAATACATAATATTATTATAAATATTATAATGTTACATTATGTAACAACAAATCCCATAGAATTGCTCTCTCCGAATGATCCCGAAAGCTCTCTTTGTATAACATTTTTAAATTCGTCCATTGTAAAAATCGGCTCATCTTTAACGGCTATATTTAGTGCTGTATTTTTGATAACCACCTTTATCTGACCTCCGGTAAGAGGAAATTTTGCAAGCTCTTCTATATCAAAAGCATCTTCATAGAAAGCATTTTCCGGTAAATTTTTTCTAAAAAGTATCACCCTTTGCTTGAAATCCGGCTTTTTAAACTCTATCTTATAGTCAAACCTTCTTGAGAAGGCGGTATCTATATTTTCAAGTAGATTTGTTGTAGCTATCAAAACACCGCTAAAGTTTTCGATCTTATCAAGAAATATATTTTGCATTTGATTGTGCATCTTATCAGCACTACTATTTGCCCCGCTTGAACGAGAGCTTAAAAACTGGTCAGCCTCATTCAAAAGTAGCACAGGACTGCTTTTTGTCTTTTCGCTAAGGTCATAGTATGTATCAAATATCTTTCTGACATTTTTTTCACTTTCTCCTACATATTGAGAGAGTATTTTGGAACAATCAAAGCTCAAAACACTTTTTCTAAGCGATTTAGACAAAGAAAGTGCGGTCATACTCTTCCCTGTTCCCGAAGGTCCATAAAAAATCATCCTTGTCTCAAGTCCTCTTTTTTTATCTATAATACCCCACTCTTTCAATCTGTTTACAACTTTTTTATCCATTCTTTTGAGTATGTTTTTTAGTATTTTTTCCGTTTTAGGATGTAAAACAACATCATCTATGGTAGTTTTCGGCTCAATTAGCTCAAAAATATCTTGCTCTTTTACCAAAGATGTTAATTTTATTTTTTTACTCTTTTTTTCCTTATTGGGTCTTATGATTTTTTGAATTATCTCTTCATTTATATAAAAACTTCTTGTAACTCCCCCAAATGCCGTTAGCATTTCATCAAAATCTACAATCCCATTCTCTATAAGTTTTGAACCCTCTTCTAACAATGCTCTATTTTTTATCTTTTCATAATCATTCTCACTAATCAAATCTATCAAAGCATTCATATCTCTCAAACTCTCTATATCGGAGCTATACTCTTCTTTCAAAAGAGCAAGAAAAATGATCCTTTCCTTTTGGCTCAAATCGTTCTCTTTAAAAAGATTTTCCACACCTAGTTCGCAATCGCTCAAAAGCAATCTTTGGTAAATCCTCTCTTCAAGAAGAGATAGTCTCTCTTTTAGTCTGCTTATATTTGGAGATTTTTCATTGAAACTATTTCTCATGGAAGACAATTTTCTATACAACTCTATTCTTAGAAATTGATCTTTCAAATACTCCAAATGATCGATATAAGGAGTTTCATCCGGCAATTCAAAATCAAAACTACCCTCCTCCAATAGCTTTAAAAATGTTTGACTTAAAGATATATCCGTATTTAAAAGTTCCGGTGCGGATAACTTTATATTTTTTAATCCGCCTAAAGTATTTTTTACTATCCATCCCAAATCCAAAAGATTTTTTACTATTTCCACTTTATACATATATTCATAATCTTCATCCGAATATATCTCTTTAAGCAACGAAGAAACCGACACATCTTCAACTCCATTGATATATTTATGTGTCAAAACCTTCAATGCTCTCGCTTCTTCATCACTACATTTCAAATACGGAAAAATTTTACTATCTTTAACATTGTCCGATTTTAAAAAATCTATCAAATACTTCAATGGCTTCACCTTATATGAGTTTAATTATTATTATATTACAATTTTGCTTAAGGAGATAAGAATGAGCTATATGATTGAAATGGAAAATGTCAATAAATATTTCGGAACTTTTCATGCATTAAAAAATATCAATTTTAAAGTTAAAAAGGGTGAAGTTGTCGTTATATGCGGACCAAGTGGCAGTGGTAAATCAACTCTTATAAGATGTATCAATAAACTTGAAGAAATTGACGAAGGAAAAATTGTAGTTGACAATATAAATTTAAATGGAAACAAAGTAAATGTAAACAAGATAAGAGAAGAGGCAGGAATGGTATTTCAACACTTCAATCTCTTTCCTCATCTATCTATCATAGAAAATATCATGATTGCCCCTATGAAAGTTAGAAAAATTTCCAAAAGCGAAGCCCAAAAATTAGCAATGGAGTTACTTGAAAGAGTAAAAATACCTCATCAAGCTAACAAATATCCAAGTGAATTAAGTGGTGGGCAAAAACAAAGAGTCGCCATAGCAAGAAGTTTGGCAATGAAGCCCAAAATCATTCTTTTTGATGAGCCTACTTCAGCTCTTGATCCCGAAATGATTGGCGAAGTTCTTGATGTCATGAAAGAGTTGGCAAAGGAAAATTATACGATAGTTTGTGTTACTCACGAAATGGGATTTGCAAAAGAAGTTGGCGACAGGATAGTTTTTATGGATCATGGTGTGATAGTAGAAGAGGATAATCCTCATGAATTTTTTAATAATCCAAAAACAGATAGAGCCAAAAAGTTTTTGAGTGAAATTTTACAACACTAAAAGTTATCGAAAGTATTTCTTCGTTTTTGATAAAACAACAAAGATAAAAAACAGTGTAGAAGCTACAAATATAATAGCAGCCCCGGAGCTAATATTTAAAAAATATGACAAAAAAAGACCTGCAAATGTAAATATTATTGTCAATATGGTTGCTATGTACATCATTCTATACAAAGAGGATGAAATCTTTTCGGCCATAAATGTAGGAATACTCATCAAAGCGATAACCAAAATCAACCCTACCGCCCTAACACTCACTATAATACTAATGCCTATAAGAACTATCAAAAGATAATATAGAGCTTTCTCTTTAACTCCTCTAAGTTTTGCAAATTCGCTATCAAAACTCATGGCAAGAAAATCTTTATGCAACAATGACACAAGCAAGACAATAATCACATCAAAAATACCCATAACAATCAAATCTCTATTGGAAACAGAAATAATACTTCCGAAAAGATAACTCATAATATCCACATTATATCCAGGAGTAAGATCGGTAAAAATTATTCCTATGGACATACCAGCTGCCCACATAGCCCCTATGATAGGATCCATTCTCTCTCTATTTTTATAGGAAACAATAGCTACCACAAGAGACAAAAAGATTGCAAAAATACTAGCCCCTACAAGAGGAAATATTCCAAAATATATCGCTAAACCAATACCACCGTAAGAGCCGTGAGCAATACCCCCAGATAGAAAAACCATTCTATTTACAACTACAAGAGAACCCACAATACCTATACAGATACTTACCAAAAAAGCTGCCAAAAAAGCATGTTGCATAAATGAATAGGAGAGTATATCCATCACTTCTTATCCTTAGCATGATGAAGACACATATCTTCATTTAACATCAACTCTACTGGACAAATATGTTCATTACTCTTCCCTATATTTTGTAATATTTTATCTCTATTTGTAATAGAAGAGTCATGCATATATACGATTTTATTTGTATATGCCACTTTGTCGGCGAAACTTAATGCTATGTTTATATCATGGCTCACTACAATAATGCCTGAGTTTTTATTTATCTCTTTTAAAGTGGAGTATAAGTTGATTTGTCCTTTAGAGTCAATACTTGAAGTAGGTTCGTCCAGTAGCAGTATATCCGCTTCCGTACAAAGAGCTCTTGCTATAAACACTCTTTGCCTTTGACCTCCGGACAATTCACCTATCTTTTTATCAGCAAACTCCAATGCCCCCGTTTTTTCTAAAGCCTCTTTAGCTATTTTATAATCCTCTTTAGAGTAGCCCCAAAATTTTTTTGAAATCCCAAGTCTTCCTTGCAAAACTACATCCATCACCTTTATAGGAAAATTTTTATTGATATTTGTATCTTGTGGAACATATCCAAGCTTCAAAGATATATCTTGCGGTCTTTTACCAAATATTTTTACCTCACCCTTTGTCGGCTCAAGTATGCCAAGTAATAATTTTAAAAATGTACTTTTCCCTCCGCCGTTAGGTCCTATAATAGCAAGAAAATCTTTTGAGGATATACTTATATTAACATCTTCAAGTACAAACTCTTTATCATATGAAAAAAATAGATGATTTACTTCAATGTCAGAGTTTGAATTCATTTTTGAAGCACTTCGCCAAATGTGTCTATGGCTTTTTTGATACTTTTTTGCCAATTCTCTTCAAGAGGATCAAGGGTTACCACTTTGCCGTTGATATTTTTCGCTATCACTTCAGCACTTTTTTTAGAAAATTCCGGTTGGACAAATATAGTCTTTATCCCCCTCTTCTTGGCATATTTTATCAATCTCATAAGAGTTGATACCTTAGGTATCTTTCCCTCTATCTGAATAGGTATTTGTCTTAAGCGAAACTCTCTTGCAAAATAGCCCCATACGGGATGAAATACTATAAATTCTCTCTGCTTTAAATCTTTTAATTTTTTTTCACCATAGTCGTGCAATTTTTTTATCTCTTTAAGAAAATTTTGTAAATTTCTTTTATAAAATTTTGTATGTTTTTTGTCTATCCTAACAAAAGCATTGGCAATATTTTTTGATATTTGTTTTACTGATTTCGGAGAAAGCCAAATATGGGGATCTAAAGCTTTTTTATTTATACCATTTTGAGAGATATTTTTATTGACAAAAGAGTAACTTGAAGCCATAGGGTATCTTTTTACCCCTTGGGAACTATCGCAGAAAATCATATTTTTATTAATATCTTTAAATCTTGAAATCCAAACTCTTTCGTAAGGAACACCGATAGTAAAATATATCTTTGATTTTGTGAGATTGGCAAGTTGTTTTGGTTTTGGTTCATAGTTTGCAGGTTCACTTCCCGGAGGCACCATAACTTCAACCTTTGTCAAATCACCCGCAATCTTTTTTACAAAATATTTTTGAGGCAATATGCTGACAGTTACAACAATTTTACCAAAAAGTATAGTCGGAAAAATTATAAAAAAAAATATTGAAAGTTGTTTTGCCATAATGACTCCATCCATTTATGTAATTATAGCATAAAATGGTGACCCCTACGAGACTCGAACTCGTGTTACTGGCGTGAGAGGCCAGTGTCCTAACCGCTAGACGAAGGGGCCACTATGTAAAATAGATACTATTTTCGGTTAAGAGATGAAATTATATATAAAATTTGCTTAGAGATAACTTTCAAGCCTTTGTATGCCCTTTCTCATATGAGGAATATCTCTTGTATAAGCAAATCTAATATATCTATTTGTCCTATTTGAGCCAAAATCTATCCCGGGAGTTGATGCTATATGCAAATCATTCAAAAGTTTTTTGGCAAATTCAAAACTATCATCGCTATATTTTGAAATATTTGCCCACAGATAAAAGGCTCCGTCAGGCTTTGCATCTATTTTAAAAAATCTTGACAACTCTTTATATAAAAAATCTCTTCTTCGCTTAAATTCATCTCTTGTAGCCTTTAGATACTCTTTATCAAATGCCTCCAATGCCCCATATTGACTAATCGTAGGTGCTGAAATGAAAAGATTTTGTGCTATTATCTCAGCACTTCTTAAATGCTTTTTTGGAACCACTATCCAGCCCAATCTAAGTCCCGGCATACAATAGTATTTTGAAAAACCGTTTATAACAAAAGCATTTTCGCTAAACTCTAAAGCACTATCGGCTCTTTTATCGTAAGTAAGTCCATGATAAAGTTCGTCAGATATAAATGATATATTTTTATCGTCACAATACTTAATCAACTCTTTTAAATTTTCTCTGTCATATATATTGCCGGTAGGATTTGCAGGAGATGATATCAATATAGCATCAAACTTTTTTTTGCTTATATCCTTTACCCTCAATTGATACTTATTCTCTTTTCCTATATTAAAAAAAGTGGTTTTCACTCCAAACATTGAAGCAAAATTTTTATAACAAGGATATGACGGATCGCTTAAAGCAAGTATGCCTCCATGCTTTAAAGCTATACCATATGCCACAAGAAATGCACCACTGGTTCCGGGAGTCAAAAGCACCTGTTTGCTATCTATCTCTACATCATATTCATTTTTATAGTATTGGACTATCTTTTCTCTAAGCTCCAAAAGACCATAGCTTTGAGTATATGAAAATAAATCTTCATCTACTGCTTTTTTCAAAGCCTCTTTTACACCATTTGAGGGAGGTATATCAGGCTGTCCTATTTCAAAGTGAATAGTATCATCATATTTTAATGCCTCTTTGACGATATCCATCACTATAAATGGTTTCATATTTTTACAAATCATCCCTGCCTCCAATTATCCGCCTGTTTCATAAAAAGCACGAGCTGAAATATCTTCTTGATTTAGATTTTCATCCCATCTATTTTTTTCCGGTTTATTTTTGATAACCTCTCTCAGAACTTCACTTGCTGCTTCTACATCCCCTTTTTTAACAGCATCAGCTATACTCATAGCTTCATCAAAATACAAACAAGGTATAATGTGTCCTTCAGCAGTCAATCTTATCCTGTTGCAACTCTCACAAAAGTCGTGTTTATGCGGATCTATGATACCAAACCTATATCCATCTTCAAGCTCATATAAAAATGCCGGAGAGCTACCCTCTCTTCCAACTTTTTTCACTATATATTTTTTTCTTACCTCATCGACTATCTCTTTGCCATACAAACCTTTTAAATTTTTATTGGCATGAACATTTTCCATATACTCTATAAATCTTATCTGCACACCTCTTTTTTTGGAGTATTCAAGCAAATCAACTATCTCATCATCATTTATACCCTTTAAAGGTACGGAGTTTATCTTAACTTTTAACCCAATCTCCAAAGACTCTTCTATACCCTCAAGTACATTATGCAAAACATCTTTTTGAGCAATTTGTTTGGCAACTTCGGGCTTTAATGAGTCGAGAGATATATTGAGTCTTTTTAATCCCGCATCTTTTAGTCTTTTTGCAGTCTCTTTTAAAAGATATCCATTCGTAGTTATCGCTATATCTATATCGCTTTTATAATCATTTATCATCTTTATAAATCTATCAAGATCAGCCCTCAAAAGAGGCTCTCCTCCTGTTATTCTTATCTTATCAACACCCTCGTCAATCCCTACTTTCAAAAATAAAAAAAGCTCTTCAAAACTTAAAAGGTTCTCTTTTGGAACCCATGAAAAAGGTTTCTCTGGCATACAGTATTGACATCTAAAATTACATCTTTCCGTTACAGAAACCCTTATATAATTTATCCTTCTTCCAAAACCATCTATAAGCATTAAAATCCCCCAAAAATTTTTTGTAGTATATCATATGTTTATATTTAATTTATTGAAATATTGGTGAAATTTTTAAAAGGAGCATAACCAATAAGCAAATTTAACTCTAAACACACCGAAATCGGATCGAACGATTTTCTCGTATCCAAGACAAACTTAAGTGAAAAGAGTGATTAAAATTTTATTCCACATTTTAGATAAACTTGAAGATATTTTTGGTATAATAGTTTTTATGAAAAGCCTTAATATGTTTTCGATAGAAAATCATAATATTTTAAAGATAATTGAGAATTTTTTTAAATTTAATTTAGCTTAAATTATGTGTTGTTAAAATTTTAAAAGGAGTATAGCCAATGAGCGGATTTAACTCTAAATGCACCGAAATCGGATCGAACGATTTTCTCGTATCCAAGACTGATCTAAAAGGTAAAATTACATATTGCAATCAAATATTTATGAAAGTTGCAGGATATAAAGAAGAGGAGCTTCTCGGCAAACCTCATAATATAGTAAGACATCCGGATGTACCCAGGATTGTTTTTAAACTTCTTTGGAACAGAGTTCAAAATGGAGAGGAAATTTTTGCATTTGTTAAAAATAAAACCCATGATGGGGGATACTATTGGGTATATGCCAATGTTACACCTTCGATCGATGATAGAGGCAATATTGTAGGATATTACTCCGTCAGAAGAAAAGTAAATGAAAAAAATCTTCATCTTGTTGAAGATTTATATGAAAAACTTATTAGAGAAGAGGCAAGAGGCGGAATGGAAGCCTCTCAAAAATATTTAAACAATCTATTAAATGAAAAAGGAGTAACTTATGACGAATTTATCGCATCTATACAAGGATAGAAAAATGCAAATATTTTTAACTCTATTTGCAATATTGATACTACATCATATTTTGCCATTTGATTCACACCCTTTTGGCTTAATAGCTTTTGCCGGTCTATTTGGAGGCAGAAAAGAAACAGGTGGCGAAAATTTAAAAAATCAGATAGAAAAAGTTATTCAAGAAGCTTCAAAAGGAAAACTTGAAGGCAGAATAACCCATATCAATATGAATGACCCACTTGCCAATATCGCATGGGGAGTAAACGATCTTTTAGACCAAGTTGAAGCATATATGAGAGATGTCAATACTGCAGTTGAAGATGCGAGCAAAGGTTTAACTTGGAGAAAAGTATATCCTCAAGGCTTACAAGGACTATTTAACTACTCCGCATCCAATATAGAAAAAGGAGTTGAAGGCATTATTGTCGGAAATAAGGAGAAATTTAGAGGCGAAATGGGTGCTAAATTCGGGAAACTAAATGGTGGTGTAGTTAAATCTCTTAACATTATACAAAACGATATCAGCTCTTTTATGGATGAGGTTAAAAATATTCAGGCTCTTTCGACAGAAACTGCAAACAAATCAAACAGTAGCTTAGAAACAACAAATGAACTCTCTAGCAAATTAGAAACTCTTATTGAGCTAATTATGAATATTACTGAAGCGATAAGTTCTCTTAGCGAAAGAAGTAGTGAAATTACATCAGTCGTAAACCTCATCAAAGATATAACAGATCAAACAAACTTACTTGCATTAAATGCTGCCATAGAGGCGGCAAGAGCGGGTGAACATGGTAGAGGTTTTGCGGTAGTTGCGGATGAAGTCAGAAAACTTGCCGAAAGAACCCAAAAAGCCACAAGCGAAATTGCGATAAACATTCAAACACTTCAGCAAGAAACAAACGACATCCAATCAAATGCCAAAGAGATAAATGATATAGCCACTTCATCAGGTGAAACAGTTAATGAATTCAAAAATACTCTACTTGATTTTAATGAAAATGCAAACGAAACTGCCAAGTCATCCAATGCAATGGCAAATAAAAGTTCTACAATCCTTGTAAAAGTTGATCATATTATCTATAAAACAAATACTTACTCTTCAATAATCAATGAAAATATCACTGATAACAATTTTACAGATAGTCATAACTGTAGATTTGGAAAATGGTATTTTAAAGAAGGCAAAGATATTTTTGGAGACACCAAGGCATACCAAGAGATCAAGCAACCTCATGAAACTGTCCATGAAAAAGCCATAAATAATTCAAAATTAGTCGAAGAAAAAGGTTTAAGACAAGAATATGAAGGCACATTGACTCGAAACTTTGAAGACATGGAAAATGCAAGCGAAAAACTTTTCACTCTTTTAGATAGGCTGGTAGAAGAAAAAAATTAATTTTTGTCTTGATTTTTGGGGTATTATATTATGATAAAATATACAAATTGAGGATATAGGGTTAGAGATGGTTTGCACAGTTTGGTTTACGGTTCCATTTTTTCAATATTTTTTAATGATTTAATAGGGGTTTAAAGTGGCAACTGACCCCTATTCGCTACTTAGACTCTTTAGCCCACCAAAGAAGTACAAATCCGGGAGTTATCGTTATAACCATACCTATAATTTTCCCCACATTTAAATTTGAAAATTTATTTAAAACTTCACTCCATCCTCCATCATTATATGCTTGCAAATAACCTAAGAAAATGATACTCAAAGCAAAAACAAGCCAAATCTTTGCCAAAATCACAAGAGCTTTATGCTTCAACCGTCTCTCTCCCCTTTAATATCCAGCCATATTCGATGCCTCCGCAAAGCTCAACAACCTTTTTATAGCCAAATTTATCTCTTAAAAATCTTCCAAGCACCTTAGTTCTGTTTGCATGAGCACATATCAGAACAAATGTTTCATCTTTGCTTTTTACATACTTTTTCAGCTCATTTAGCCAACTTTCAGCATCATAGTTTCCTTGTTCGTCAAAAAACATAAGCTTTATACTACCTTCTATGATACCTCTATTTTGCCACTCTGCGGGAGTTCTTATATCTATCGCTTTCGTTCCTGCTTTCATTAAGATATCAAGCTCTTTGTCATCCACACACTCTATCTCTCTCAACTCTCTCTTCCTTTTTTTTGGGTTTTAAATAAAATAGATGCACCCCATTGTTACCTATCGGAAAACTAAAATATTCTCTTGATTTTAAAACTTTGCTTATCTCACTGTTTGGATTCTTTATATCTCCGAAATATCTAAGTTTTGCAGGACATGTTATCTGACAAGCCGTTGTTGTCTCTCCTCTTGCAAGTCTTGTATCTGCACAAAATATACACTTATCGGCAAAATGTCTTTTATCATCTACATATCTTGCATTGTAAGGACAAACATCTATGCATTTCATGCACAATATACACTTATCGGCATCAGTTACAACGATACCATTTTTATCATGACTTATAGCATCAACAGGACAAACTTCTTTGCAAAAAGGGTTAGTACATTGCTGACATTGTTTTTGAGTAAACATTTCTCTATCTTGAGATAAAGAAAAATAATCTCCAAGAGATTCTTTTGTCTCTATCCAAAGCCTATGCTTATCGGCACCCTTTATGATACCGTTTTCCTCTTTACAGGTCACTTCACAGGCTCTACAGTTTATACACAACTCATAATCAAATGCCATAGCATATTGGGCCATCATATTTTCCTTATCTCAACATCAGTTTCATTCATGATAGCATCTCCGTAGCTTCTCTCCATCTTATCTTCAATTATCTCATTATCGCTCGCTCCGTTTCTATAAGCATAATTCATCTCTTTAGAGCCGACACCGAAACCATGGGCAAAAAAGACCATCTCGGGGGCTATCTTATTTGTAGGATAAGCCTTTATGCGAACTTTTCCGATACTGCTTTTAACCTCAACCTCATCACCCAGCTTGATATCCATTTTTTTAGCTATCTTCTCATTTATCCATAGATGGTTCGTTTTATAAATATCTCTTAACATCTCGTTATTTGCCGTGGCACTTTGGGTATTGTATATAGTTCTTCCGGTTATCATTCTAAATTTTCCCTTCGCCACCTTATAATCATACTCATCTCTCCATCTTGGAAATTCGTCCAAACCGTACTTTTTCATTTTAGGCAGTTTACAGTTTACTTTATAATCGTTTTTAGTGTTATAGTATCTTTTCTCTTTAGGATAATATTCATAATAGCCGTTTTCTATCTCTTTATGATACTTATCGATACCAGGATACCAAACTCCCCTTTTTATTAAACTTTCATAAGCCTCTTTGCCGTATGTTTTGATGACAAACTCTTTATTTCTCTTGCCGATACTCTTTTGATACCACTCATCAAGCTCATATCCGCCCTCTTTAAAAGCCCTCTCCTCTCCGATATCTTTGATATTCTCCTGCAAATCCTCATCATACTTTTTGCTAACTTCAAAAAGCGGCTTAGAGAGCTTTTTGCCAAGCCCTTTTAAAATATTATGAAGAGATCTGCTTTCATATAAAGGCTTTAAAACCCGATTTCTAAGAGCCAAAGAGGGTTCAAGCTTATTGAAAGCTACGACTAAATCCTCTCTTTCAAGATATGTGCACTCCGGCAGTATCACATCTGCCATCATCGCCGTATCGCAAGGCATTGTATCCATCACCACCACAAGATCCATCATCTCAAGCATTTTTCTTGTCTTTTTGATATTTGGAATTCCCTGCATTATATTGTGCTTTCTTATAAACATGGCTCTTACTTTATAGGGTGCGGTATCATTTAAAACCTGCTCTCTAAAATTGAGCCAACTTCCCGCTTTATTTGAACCGTAAGCGATACCTTTTAGATCAAATCTCCCCTCAGAGTTGGCATAAAAAGGTTCGTTCACCTCTATTTTAGGTGCTTTTAAAGACTTTCCGTAAATGATACCGCCCTTTTTATTTAAACTTCCCGCAAGTGCATTGAGTATCGCCATAGCCCTTCTAAATTGAAAATCGTTTCTGCTTCCCACACTTCTTCTTCCGGGATAAAATAGAGGATTTTTCGCTCTAAAGAACTCTCTTGCAATTTTTTCTATCCTATCGGCACTGATATGACATTTGCTCTCAGCCCATTTCGGAGTGTATTTCTCTTTCAATATAAGATCTTTAAACTCTTCAAAATCTTTAAAGTGTTTTTTAACGATATCTTTTTTATACAGATCCTCTTTCAAGCCTATATAGATCATCGATAAAACAAAAGCCAGATCGGTTCCGGGCTTTATAGGAAGCCAGATATCCGCTTTTGAAGCCGTTACGGTATATCTCGGATCAAGAACGACAACCTTGCCATCTCTTTTTCTTGAGAGATCTACACTTTCCGGAGTGATAAGGCTCTCAAGCCTGTTTGCTCCTGCAAATATCATATAGTCGCTTCCCTCAACATCAGGCTCCCCTACCGTTCCGACCGTAAGTATATAGGCTCCGAGCCTTGTATTTAAACAGATAGAGCCTTCATCTATAAAATTGGCACTTCCTATCTTGCCTCCGAAAAATCGTATCATCTCATCTTTTTCAAAGCCCTCTCCGTTGCAAAAGGCTATGGTTGAGCGATTGTCTTTCTCTTCATCTAAAATCTTTATGAGCCTATCTTTTATATACTCATATGCTTCATCCCAAGTTACCCTTTTATATCTACCCTCACCCCGTTTACCTATTCTGACAAGAGGATATTTTAATCTATCTGGATCATACAGAGCTTGAATACCGCTGTTTCCTTTGGGGCAAAGCATATTTCTACTTTTTGGAAAGTAGGGATTAGGATCGAGTTTGGTAACTATACCGCTTTTATCAACCATGGCAAAACCTGCACACTTATTTCTACACATATTGCAAAGATATGGGATTTTTTTAGCATCTTGCAGTGATGTTTTTGTAGTAAAAGGAGGTATATTAAATTTTCGATTATCACAATCAATAGCAATGGATTTTGCTCCACCATATACTGTTAAGGCAGTTGAGTATTGTAAAAATTTTCTTCTTGAAACCTCTATTAACATTAAAACTCCAACCATTAGTTAATCTTGTACTCGTAGTACATAAAAAGACTATAATTATAAATGATATTATATAATAATAGTGTTACTTTAAACTTTAATGATTGAATTAATATAAAAAAGAATATAGAGAAACTCTTATCTTGGATAAAGAATACAAAATACCAATACTTTAGGATTAGATTAATTATGAGAGATTAACTCAAACCGGCAGCGACCTACATTCCCAACCCCAGTAAGGGGCAGTATTATCGGCGATGAGATGCTTAGCTTCCTGGTTCGGAATG
>JAMOOV010000023.1 GCA_027065125.1 Campylobacterales bacterium
TTTGGAGTAAAAAGGGGTAGGGTAGGTTCGAGATGCTTTTTGAAAATTTTAATAGGTTGATTTTGGAACTTTTTAACACTAAGATACCATACTTTAACATGAGAGTGTCATCAGTTATTTGAGGTGTGTAGGCGGGGTTTTTGCTTGAATTTTGTAGAGATTTTTTAGCTATCTCTCTAAATCGTAAAGACTCTTTTGATAAAGAGAGCTTTAATAAATCTTTTATCATGACGGATTTTGCCGAAGTGTAGTAAAAGTCATCCGTGTCGGCTTTTACGGATCTGTTTTCATCAAGATACCAAATGTTGCCTTTATAAAACTTTTTTATAGCGATGTTTGCAAGGTTGTAGGCATTTAAAAGATATTTTTTATCAAAAGTTTTTTCATAAGCTTCCAAGAGTGTATCTACCAAGTAGGCATAATCCTCCAGCAAACCTTTTTGATGCGGTTTTTGATTGTAAAGTGTTTGGTGATACAAGGAACTATCTTTTTGCATAAGTTTCAAAAGAGCCTTTAAACTCTTTACCGCCTCTTTTTTATATCTTTTATCTACAAAAGAGGCTTGTAGTTTTGCTTTTATCATCATGGTATTCCAAGATGTGATAATCTTTCTATCGACAAAAGGAAACTCTCTTGCATCTCTTATCTTTTTTAGCAAATTTAACGATTTTTCGAGATTTTTGGGCTTTTTGCTTGAAGTTATACGAGATAGGGCATACTCTGAGTCGTAGTTGCCGTCTTTTTCTATGTCAAGATACTTTAGAGTTTTCATAGCCTCTTTTTTGCAGATACCGTTTTTTGTTAGAGCTTCCAAAGCTTTATCATATCTATAAAGATAGTATCCGCCCTCCAAGCCTTCGCTGTCGGCACTAATTGCCGAAAAGTAGAGTCCCTCTTTTGTTTGAAAATGCTCATCAAAAAATCGAATGCTTTTTGTAACTACCTTTTTAAACAGCAGATTTTTCGCCAAATAGAAAGCTTTTATATAAAGAGGTATCAACTCAGCCGTAGTGTAGAGCATCTTTTCAAAGTGAGGAGATCTCCATGCTCTGTCGCTGGTGTATCTAAAAAAACCTCCCTCGATTTGGTCGTAGATGCTGCCTTTTGCCATAGATACGAGAGTTTTTAAAAACATCTCTTTTGCTTTTTTGTCGCCTTTTAAAAGATATATGTCATATATCAGGTTTAGTTTTGCACTTTGAGGATACTTCTTCTTTTTGCTAAAACCCCCGTACTCTTTGTCAAACTCTTTATATAGGATATTTATCGTGTTGTCTTTGAAAATGCTTTGGTTGTTGTCGGGTTTAGCGATAACCTTCTTGAAAAAGGCTATCTTTTTATCAATTATCTCTTTTTTATTTTTATAGGCTTTGCCAAAAAGCGGTAAAAGACGGTTTAGCCCCAAGGAGCCGTAAGAGTCGAAAGATGGGATATATTTGGCTATAAAAAACGGCTCTTTGTTTTCGCTCATCATAATGCTTAGAGGCCATCCGCCTCTTTTGCGGTAAATTTTTTTATAAATGTTTTGATAGAAGCTATCAAGATGAGGCATCTGCTCTCTATCTACTAAAATAGGTACAAAGTATCTATTTATCAAAGAGGCTATATGAGGGTTTTCAAAAGACTCTTTATTCATCACTTCGCACCAGTGGCAAGTGCTGTAACCTATGCTTAAAAATATAGGTTTATGCTCCTTTTTTGCCTTTAAAAAAGCCTCTTTACTCCAAGGATACCAGCTAACTTGGTTATAAAGATGCTGTTTTAGATATGGAGATGTTTCTCCTAAAAGGTGGTTCGGACTTTTGGCAAAAGCCAAGAGGCAGATAAAAAGAGATAAGATAATTTTCATCTTAATCTATCATACATCTTTTTCATCAAAGGGATATCGACTCCAAGTTTTTCTCCCTCTTTTACAATGTATCCGCAAAGTGCATCAAGTTCGGTTTTTTTACCTTTTTCAAAGTCAAGCTGCATAGACATTTTGGACTCATAGGGCAAAGATATGGCTCTATTTAAAACTTGAGTTACATTTTTCTCGCTTAGTCCTATCCCTTTCTTGTTTGCTACCGCTTTTATCTCGTTTAAAACTTTTTCAAGCTCATCCATTTTATGCTTTACGATATAGCCTATAGGCTCTTTGTAATATGAGCAAATGGAAGCATAAGCGGATATGAGTAAAAACTTTCTCCATACTTCAAACTCTATCTTCTCTGTGAGTTTGTTTTTAAGCTCCGCTTTGTCAAAAAGCTCTTTTATCCACTCATATGATGGCAAATCTTTCTCCGAGCCGAACATAAGGTTGAAAACCCCGCCATATTTTTTTACCACACCGGGTTCTTTGATGTTTGAGAGTATATAAATGCATCCGTTTAATACTTTTGCATTCGGATATATTTTTTTTATCTCTTTATCGTGATCCACCCCGTTTAAGAGAGGCAGTAAAACGGTGTTATTTGAGATATTGTTTTTTAAAAGAGTTAATGCACCTTTAAGATCGTAGCTTTTTGTAGCTATG
This sequence comes from Campylobacterales bacterium, assembly GCA_027065125.1. Taxonomy (GTDB): domain Bacteria; phylum Campylobacterota; class Campylobacteria; order Campylobacterales; family JALSKU01; genus JALSKU01. The sequence continues at coordinate 2,516 of JAMOOV010000023.1, forward strand.
ATGATAAGATCAAATATACCGAGATGTTCGGGGTTGTCCGTGATGATCTGCGGCTTTATCGTAAACTCTTTATCTTCATCCAAGACTTTAAGCCCCTTCTCTTTTATAGTTTCAAGCTGTTTCCCCCTTGCTATAAATATGATCTCATCTTTGTTATTCGCTTTTGAGAGTTTTCCGCCTATATATCCGCCTACTCCACCTATACCGACTATGGCTATCTTCATCAATATATCCTTAAAACTATTTTGATATAATTATATCCAATATTTACAAAAGGGGAAATTTTTGAAAGGGATATTTATATTTTTAACTTTTTTGTCTCTTTATGTTTACGGTGATGTTTATTATGCCAAAATGGAGCCGATGGAGAGTTATACTATCAAGTCTTCGGTAAGCGGAGAGGTGATAAAGTCCGATATATCCAAAGAGGGAAAATTTATCAAAAATGCTTTAATCATAAAGATAGATGATGCTGTAAATATGCAAGATTTAAAGACTTCAAAAGAAAAACTTAAATCTTTAAAAGAGATAGAGGCGATAGATAGGCAAAATTTAAAAAATGCAAAACTTTCGTATGAGATAAAAAAGAGAAATTACGACAGAATAAAAAATCTAAAAACAAAATCCATATATGAAAAAGACAATCAACTCATATCCGTCATATCCGCTCAAAACCAATATCTTATAGCAAAACAGACACTGCAAAATGTTAAAACCCAAATAGATGATTTAAAATATAAAATCTTCGTTTTAAAAGATACGATAAATAAGAAAAATATATATATAAAAGATAGATTATTGTATAAATTGTATGTAAAAAAGGGAGATTATGTCAATCCCGGAAGCCGTCTGATGGATGTGCATGATATTTCAAAAGCCAAACTTACCATATATCTCTCCTATGAAGATATGGTAAACCTCGATAAAAAGAGTATATATATCAACGGCAAAAAGAGCGATGTAAAGTTTCATAAAGTATGGAAAGTTGCCGATACGATAAATATAAGCTCATACAAAGCGGAGCTATATATGCCTGCACCTAAAATTTTTTCAAAAGTGGTGAAAATTGAGCTTAGGTAAACTCACCTCTTGTCCTCTTGATTGTTATGACGGGTGTTCTATCGTTTATAAAGACGGTAAATTGGATGCGGACAAAAATCATCCCGTTACTCAAGGTTTTTTATGCTCTAAAATGAATCGCTTTTTAGATAAAAGGAGGCTTGATATCGCATACTATAGGGGCAAGGCGATCTCTCTTGAAAAAGCTTTGGAGATACTAAAAGAGAAGCTGAAACTATATGAGAATGAAAATAATCTCTTTTTTAACGGTAGTGGCAATCTCGGTAAAATGCAAAACTCTACCAAGCATTTCTTTGCAAACTTCGGTTTTGTTGGGGTTGAAGGCTCGCTTTGTGACGGAGCGGGAGATACAGGTATAAAAGAGGGTAGGGGAGCCGATCTTTTACTGCCTATATCCGAGATAAAAAAGAGTGAAGTTGTT
>JAMOOV010000024.1 GCA_027065125.1 Campylobacterales bacterium
AACTTTTATATTATCTTTTTTTTCACTATGGCGATACTGTTCATTTTATATATTGTTATCATAAAAAAACTCTTACCCTTAAAAGAGTTACATAAAAAAATAAAAAATTTAGCAGATAAAGAGTTTACTCAAAAAGCAAAAAACGAAAACAATAGAGATGAAATATCATTACTTTTTAAAGAGTATGAAAGAAGTGCCGAAAGGTTAAGAGAATTAAGACTATCAAGAGAGATTTTTATAAGAAATATCATGCATGAATTAAAAACTCCCATAGCAAAAGGAAAGTTTATACTTGATCTTCCGGAGAATCAAACCAATAAAAAAATTATGGAAAAAGTTTTTTACCGTTTACAAAGTTTAATAGAAGAGTATTCTCAAATAGAAAAATTTTTATCGGCAGACAAAAAATATAATATCAAAGTATATCCTTTACAAGAGTTGATAGATAGTGCGATAGATATAAGTTTTTATGATGAACATCATATAACTTTACAAATATCGGATATAAATCTGCATGTAGATTTTCATCTTTTCACGATTGCCTTAAAAAATTTGATAGACAATGGCATAAAGTATTCATACGATAAATGCATTACCATAACAGCAGAAAAAAACAAAATAACTTTTACAAATAGGGGAGAAAAACTGAAATATCCTTTTCACAACTATCTTGAACCTTTTTATAACAGCAAAAAAGGAGCATACAGTATGGGTATCTACATTACTAATCAGATCATAAAATCTCACGATTTTAGCTTGGATTATAGATATGAAAACGGCTATTGTAACTTTATCATCACTTTTTTACAACAATAAAATTATTACATTATAATATATTCTTATTTTTTATCATCCACCAAGCTTGACCCTGGGAAATACCTCCGTCATTTATGGGAGTATTTTGTTGAAAATATACTTTTTTTCCGATTTGTTCAAGTTTTTTGACAGTTTTTTCAAGTAGAGTTTTGTTTTGAAAAACACCACCGCTTAAGACTATACTATTTATGTTTGATTTTTGAGATAACTGTAGTATGATTTTTGCAATAGTATTTAAAAACATAGAAGATATCAATCTTTTTTTATCGTTTTTATTGAGATTTTCATTCATTATCTTTAAACTTTGTTGCATCAAATTATTAAGAATTATCTCTTTGTCCTTTATGCTAAAATCAAAACTCTTTTTTACAGTACTATCATAAAAAGATTCTATGATAAGTCCACTCTCTCCTTCGTAATTACTTATTTGCAATATATCACACAAACTTCCGATTGCATCAAAAATTCTACCAAGAGAACTTGTTTGGATGGTTGTGTTTTTCCATATTTTATGTAAATTTTTTATTTCTGTTTTAGAAAAATTTTTGACTGTCGGAATATCCATATTTAAAATATCTTTTAATTTATACTCTTCAAAAAGCATAGCTAAAGCCACTCTTTTTGGCTCTTTTATAGCTTTTTCTCCACCAATTAATTTGATATATTTAAAATGATAAATTCTTTTATAATTTTTATTATCACATTCAAATACTTCTCCGCCCCAAATAGCTTTATCATCTCCATAGCCTGTGCCATCAAAACTAAAACCCAAAACTCTCTCTCTGATGTCAAATTCTGCCATACAAGAGAGTATATGAGCATAGTGGTGCTGAACTTGGAAAAGTTTTATATCACTATGGCTCTTTTGATACTCTTTAGCCCACTTTGTAGTCTCATAAGTCGGATGTTTATCGCATACTATAATATTCGGTTCAAAGTCATAAAATCTCTTAAAACTCTCTACGGTTCTTTTAAAATACTCCATAGACTCGATACTGCCAAGATCTCCTATATGAGGACTTGTAACCAATATATCCTCAAAAGCTAAAGTGATAGTGTTTTTTTGATTTGCTCCGACACAAAGAATTTTATCTTTAAGCTTAAAAGGTAACTTTTTATACTTTGGTGCATATCCTCTTGCAAGTCTGATAACTTCTTGACTATCTCCTATCGCTTGAACAACACTATCATCACATGCATTTATGATATCGCGATTAAAATCCAAAACATAATCCACAACATTGTCAAGTTTTTTACACAATTCATCTATATCTTTTATGATTGGTTCATTGCTAAGATTGGCACTTGTTGCAACCATAGGACACTTCACATAATCAAAAAGAAGATGATGAAGAGGGGTGTAGGGCAAAAATACACCTATTCTGTCTATCATTGGTGCCACAAAAGAGGTTACGGGCAACTCTCTTTTTCTAAGCTTGTGAGGATCTTTTTTCTTTACTATAACAATAGGCTTCTCTTTGGAGAGTATCAACTCTTCCTCTTTTTTTGTTAAAATTGCAACTTTTTTTATATCTTCTATATTTTCAAACATTACCGCAAAAGGTTTAGTAGGTCTGTTTTTTCTTTTTCTCAATAACTTTACCGATTTGGGAGAGGTGGCACTACAAACTATATGAAATCCTCCGAGTCCTTTTATAGCGACGATATTTCCCCGTTTTATACTTTTGGCACATAGTTTTATAGCATCTTCATTGGTGGCAAATATCTCTTTATTGTAAGTTTTGTAAAATTTCAAAGACGGTCCACATTTATGACAAGATATGGGTTGAGCATGGTATCTTCTGTCGTTTGGATTTTTATACTCTTTTTCACATTCATCACACATTCTAAATTTAACCATAGATGTATTGGCTCTATCGTAAGGAACTCTATCGATGATAGTATATCTTGGTCCACAATTGGTGCAATTTGTCAAATAGTATTCATATCTTCTATTTTTTTTATCTCTAAGTTCTTTTAGGCAATCTTCGCATATCGCTATATCGGGAGAGATGGAAGCATATTTTGAATTTAAATTTAAACTTTGTACTATCTCAAATTCTTTGCTTTTTTTTAATTCTATTTCCTTTGAAGTTATTTTGTCTATTTTCGCAAGAGGAGGAAGAGATATTTTGAATTCTTTTAAAAATTTTTCCAAATCATCTTTTAAGCCTTCGGCTTCTACAAATACTCCTTCGCTCGAATTGTTTACAAATCCTTTTATATTATATTTTTTTGCTATTTTATAAACAAATGGACGAAATCCGACACCTTGAACAACACCTTCAAATTTGTATTTAAATCTTTGTGCTGTTTTACTTTGTGCATGCTGCATTTATGATCCCGTATCCAAGATTCATATCATCTAAAGTAAACTCTTTGTTTAAATATATCTCATAATTTTTCTTTGTTATGGTGTAAAATTTATTGATGAGATTTGGTGCCTCAAAAAGTGAGCCGTTTAAAGCTACTCCATTTATATCATAATCTTTTGTGATATCATCTATCATATTTGATACAAATTCTGCAAAGCTCTCCATAATGCCGAAGCTCAAAGTCGGACTGTCTATGCCTGCCAAAGCAAAACTCATCGAAGTTTTTATCGTTTTTAGAGTATCGAGTGTTGGCTTTTTTTCATATCTTTTAAGCTTATAATCAATCCTTGGTCCTTTTTTGCCCTTAAAAGAGAGAGAGTAATCTATAAGTTTTTTAGTAGCTTTTTGTACATTTCCATCTTTTTGCATACCAAGTACAATAGCTATCACTCCCCAAAGTTTATAGATATCACCTATTTTGTCAAACTTTAACTCTCCTTTGTAATAGTCAGGAAATTTAGTAGTAAAATTAGATATTAATTTTGCAGAAGTTTTGTTTTCTAAAGCCATTTTGTCAAATAATTCACTTACTGTTGAAGGAAAATCATAATCAAACTTTATATAATCAACCAAGCCGAATTTTGGAGAGTTTATCATGACTCTATCGCTATTTGCTTTACTGAAATATACTCCGGCAATTACTTTATCAAAGAGTTTATTTTCGGTTATTATCGAATAAAATGCTCCATGTGCTGCCTCATAATAGAGTTTTCCCTCTTTTTCTATAGTAAAGCAGTTTTCAATTTCAAAATTATCATCTTCTTTCTTGTACACTACTATTTTGTTATCTTGATTGACTGTAACAAAATTATTTGAAAGTGCCTTTATAGATATATTTTGGAAACCCGGGTTGGCTTTTGGTATTAATCCTCTATCACCCTTAGTGATTACTGTGTTTCCATCAGATAGCACGACAACTTCCAATGGTGAACAACTTTTTATTTCTTCATCAAAATCCAACTCTATGTGATATTTTTCTCCTATGTCTATATCTCTCAATATGAGATATTTCCCACCAGTTTTTTTGACTTCATTGGCTATTAATTCAAGTATTAAATCATCGCTAAGTCTTACTCTGATCCTATTGTTTTTGTCAAAAAATGGAAATATTTTTAAAAATTCAAGGTTAATAGGTAAATTTAATACAGGTTTTTCAAAACTACCCAGGGCAAGTATTTCTCCTTTGCTAAGAGAAAATATATCATCTATACTTTTTATATCCACCCCGAGTAGATCAAAGCCATCTTTAATATCTTTATAATTTTTTTCATTTAAAATCGACAAACTTTTATAACCACTAAAAGTTTTTATTTTAGCCTTTGCCCCATTTACTATGGCTTTTGCCAAAGATTGAAAAATAACTTCATTTTCATCTATAACAGTTTTAGTAAAATTTTTAAATATCAATCTTGACTTTTTTATATTATACCCACAAGCTTCACATTGAGTAAAAGGATCATAACTTTCTAAAGCACTTTTTATACAAACCGGACACGGAGGAGTTTTTCTTTTTGGATAAGAGGGTAATTCGTAATTGATAGTCGGCATTGTTTTTACAACTTCCACTTTAGTATCTTTTAGATACAAAGAAACAGGAATGGCACAACTTAAATCATTTGCAAATTTTTCAATTTCACTCTCGTTACCTTTGACATATAAAGATATGATATCCTCATCTTTTTCAAATTTTCCCTCTAAAGAATTTTTTTTTAACTCTTTTTGCAATAATTTTTCTAAAATCAAAGATGTGGATATATACTCAAAACTAAATTTTAATATCATTTCACACCTTCAAAACAAGTTCTTTCTATGATTTCGTCCATGGTGTAATTTGCTTTTTTTACAGGTTTGATTTCAAGTTTTTTTAATTCATCAAGAATAATTCTTACTATCAATTCACTTGCTTTTCTCATATCTTTGGTTATCTCAAAAGTAGAATCCTCGCCTATAACATAAGGAACAACTCCAACTATCTTGGTAGGTGGTCTATCTCCGTACAAATCTATCATCTGCAGAGTTTGAAGCATCTCTACTTCATGAGCACTTCCTTGCCAAGTGATATACTCAGGCATATCTTCATAATCAAAGAAAAATACATCTCCAACTTTTGCATCTTTTACATCAACACAGTCTATAATGATAACTTTATCGTATTGCACAATGATAGGTATAAGTCTTTGGGCTAAAGTACCGCCGTCAACCACATCAACACTATGCTCATCCGAAACAAATGCATAATTCTTTTCAAGATAATGAGCAAGATATGCACCTATTCCTTCATCCCCAAAAAGCACATTGCCAATGCCTAATATTAAAATTTTCACAAACTATCCTTCTAAAGAGAAAATTCTCTATTTTACAATAAAAATATTTTACTCTAAAATAGAGAAAAAGCCGGCAAAAGCCGACTTTTTCTAATGTTTACTATGCCATTTAAGTCCACTAAATATTGCATCCATGGAGCCATCTTTTCCATATACGGCATTCCAAGTAGCCATATAGACATGTACGGTAACAAATAGTATGATACCCCAAGTCAAGAGATGATGAACTTCTCTAACGACAGCCAAGCCACCCATCATAGCAGTTAGCTTCATCATAGGATCATATAAAAATCCTGCAAGTCCGCCATGATAAACTTGTACATAAAGCATAAGCCCTGTTAAAATAATACCGAAAATCATAGCATAAAATCCCACATAAGCTACAAATTGAACGGGATTGTAAGTTCCTCTAAGTTTAGGATGTCTTGTAACAAGCAAATAGTATCCTATCTGTTTTATCCAAGCTGACGGAGAAAGGGCATCTATTATAGATCTTCTCTCTCCGGTACTATCTTTTACAAAAATAAATATATAACTTTTAAATAAAACTACCGCTATCAACAAAAAACCGAAAAATAGATGAAATGCTCTCATATAATTCTGTAAAAATCCTGTTGGTTCAGGATTGGGTACAGGAGTTATAAAAGGAACAGCTATATAAAATCCGGTAGCAATTAAAACAACGATAGAAAGAACCCTTAGCCAATGTTGCCATCTATAAGAGGAGGTAAACTCTTTTTCTCTATCCATACATTGTGTATTATCAACTTCTGTCATAATCTCTCCTTTATATTCCACATCCACCGTATAATGGATCTACTTTATAAGCTCCAAGCTCATTTCCTTTGGTATCCATTACATGAACTGCACAAGCGATACAAGGATCAAAAGAGTGGATAATTCTTATGATTTCAAGAGGTTCGGATAATTTTTCTATCTTTAAACCTATCAAGTTAGCTTCGTAAGGACCATGAACTCCATTGGCATCCATAGGACTTGCATTCCAAGTGCTTGGAACAACTGCTTGATAATTTTCCACTACACCATCTTTTATCCTTACCCAGTGGCTAAGCATACCTCTTGGCACATCACCTATTCCCACACCTTTATACTCTTTATTTTTATCTATAACATAAGGAGCACAAGTTGTTTGATCGACTTTTAAATTTTCTACTAAATTATGAAAAGCAGTCAAAGCATGATCTGCTACAACTTTTGCTTGTAACATTCTTGCTGCTGTTCTACCAAGAGTTGTAAATAGTGCTGATGCAGGAAGACCTGTTTTTTTCAAAAATTCATCAACAACTTTAACTACTCTTTTGTTTCCTCTTGCATAGCTTACCACCATACAAGCCAAAGGTCCTACTTCCATAGGTTTACCGTCATATCGAGGTGATTTTATCCAACTATATTTTGCATTTTCATTTATAAGTTTACTATCTATAGGATTGCCATCTGATCCTATGCTTTGTCCCTCAACAAATCCTGTATAGTTCGGTCTTGTTTTTCCATCGTATGGTTGCAATGGCTCATTGTCTTTGTACCATGAGTGAGTTGCCTCTTCGGTTATAAGATCCTCATTGATATCATAAACTTTACTAAGGTCAAAATCTTTGATATATCCGCTACTAAATAGATAATCATCTCTTCCAACCATAAACTCTTTATATGCCATAAAGTCTTTGATGCCGGCAGGTTGAGTTACAGAAGGTTCACTAGCAAATGCTTCGGCAGCCATTAAAAGATCAGCATAGTATGCATTATTTACATAGTTTGCCATTTCTTGGAATTTCACCATATACTCTCCAAGTCTAGCAGGATCCAAAAGATCCATAACACAAGTTACACCACCAACCGTCAAGCTTTGAGGATGAGGCATCTTTCCACCGAATATCGCTAACATTTGAGCTGCAGTTCTTTGCATCTCAAGAGTTTTGAGATAGTGAGAAAGTGCTATCAAGTTTTGCTCAGGTGTAAAATGATAAGTTTTATGTCCCCAATAAGCATTGGCAAACGGTCCTAAGCCTGAAGGAGATTTTGCAAATTTTGCTACTTTTTCTTGAACTGCTTTAAGATCATTTTCTCCTGTTGCGATAGGATTGTCGCTATATTTAAAAGCCAATTCGCTTGCTTTTTTAGGATCCGCTTTCAAAGCTGAAACTATATCTACCCAGTCAACTCCATGAAGCTGATAAAAGTGTACACAGTGATCATGCAAAAACAGAGCCGCATTCATCAATGTTCTTGTAAGTTCTGCATTTAAAGGAGGTTTTATGCCAAGTGCATCCTCCATAGCCATTGTACTTTTTAGATAGTGAGAGTATGTACAAACACCACAAATTCTTTGCATTATAAAAGGTACATCTCTTGGATCCCTACCTTTTGCTATCACTTCCAATCCTCTCCATAGAGTTGAACTAACATAAGCCTCTTTTACTACATTATTATCATCAACGACCACTTCTGCTCTTAAATGACCCTCTATCCTTGTGATAGGATCTACAACTACTCTTTTTGTTGCCATAAATTTCTCCTTATTCTTTTGGTTTTTTAATAGTAGATATTGCTGCATGAGCTGCGATACCTATAGCGGTTACGGTCAATAGCCCCATACCGACTTTATCTGCCGTAGCATCGGCTCCAAGCCCGCCAAAAACCGTTTTGTAAAGATGATCAGCAACAGGCTCTTCGTATGGTCCCATAGTATCCCAAAAATCAGGTTCACTACATCCTATACAACCATGCCCTGCTTGTACTGGCCAAGATGTGTGTTGGTTAAATCTTTCTCTGCTACAGTTATTAAATGTATAAGGTCCTTTGCAGCCTACTTTATAAAGACAATATCCGTTCTTTGCACCCTCATCACCGAATTGCTCCACAAATTCACCTGCATCAAAGTGTCCTCTTCTTTCGCATAAATCGTGAATTCTATGTCCATATGCCCACTTAGGTCTATTTAGTGCATCAAGTGCAGGAAGGGTGCCAAAAAGTATAAAGTGCAATAAAGTTCCCACTATATTTTTTGCACTTGGAGGACAGCCCGGTACATTTATAACGGGTTTATTAACAACTTTGCTAAGACCTACCGCTCCGGTTGGATTGGGAACGGCTGCTTGAACACCACCAAAACTTGCACAAGTTCCTATGGCAAATATAGCTGCTGCACTTTCGGCAGTATCTTTTGCTATATCTTTACCTTTTTTACCATGTCCGCCGATAGTTAAAAAGCTTCCGGCATTACCAGTCGGAATACCTCCTTCGACCATCATTATATATCTGCCTTTGTATTTTTTTATAGAATCTTCAAGGTTTTCTTCCGCTTGCCATCCGGCAGCTGCCATTAAAGTTTCATGATAATCCAAAGAGATATAGTCAAATATCAAACTATCGACTGTTGGAGTTGCCGTTCTTATCAAGCTTTCACTACAACCTGTACATTCAGCCATATGTAGCCAAATAACCGGCAATCTGTCTGCTAACTCAGCCGCTTTGGCAACTGTAGGAGTAAAAGTTGAAGAGAGTCCGAGAAATGCTGTCATCGCACCCGCCCATTTCATGAAATCTCTTCTGCTTATGCCTTCTTCAACCAAAATTGATGAGATAGATTTATCTTTATCAATTCCGGGAAGTTTTTTTAACTCTTCAAGTCTTTTGCTAAAGATTTTCTTTAGCGACTCATCACTTCTATTCATGTGTAACCTCCTGTACGAATATTCATTTATAAAATGATAATTCATTTGAGCTTTAAATAAGATTAAAAAATAGAATTTAGCGAAAATTTATCCATAATAGTTAAAAATAACAATTAATTGATAATTATTATTGTTTGAAATTTTAAATATTTATCTAATGAGTAGTGCAAACCGAACATTCGTCAAAACTTCTAAATACCAACGATATAACATCTTCATTATCAAGTCCCAAAAGAGCTTGCTGTATAGTGGATAGTTCATCTTTATCCTTAGAGTTGCCGAGATTCCATTGTGTGGGAGTTATGATATCGTACTTTTTTATTTTACCATTTTTTATCTCTGTAGAGTGATATAGAGAACCTCTTGCAGCCTCTGCAAATCCATCGCCCACACCCTCTAAATTTTCAAGTTTTTTTGAGGGTTTTATAAATGACGGTTCGGAAATATCTATCTTATTTAAACTATCTTTGATGTGATTTGCAAGATATGCTATCTCCATTGTTTTCATTATTATTCTATTTAGCAAAGAGTCTTTGTATACTCTGTGAATATTTTTTGCAAGTGGATTTTTTGCAACCATAGCTCTGGCGAGAGGTCCGACTTCATAAAATTTACCATTATATAAAACATTTTTTGCATAAGTAAAGTCAAGACTCTCTTCTTCTATATATTTGGCATTTATAGATCTTGTAACAGTCCTTATGGATTTTGAGGATTTAAAGATAGAATTTTCTCCAAAAGTTATAAATCTATCATGAGATTTGCCTACATCGGTTATGTTATGCTTTTGCATAATGTCTATCATCTCTTTTGCAAGTCCGTTATATGAGTTCAAATCTTTAAAGGTTTTTATACTGACTATGGCTTCAATATCTGCCTGAACTATCTCCTCTTCAAAAAATGATATAATTTCATCTATAAGACTTTTGGCTTGAAATATCTCTACATAGGTAGGATCGCAAACGACACCGCCCGGTATCATATATGAGTTATGTGGCCATTGTCCCGCAAAAGTAGCTATCAATTTAGTTGCGGATGTTGCCACTTTCAAGGCTTTAAAAGTTCTTTTATTATCAAAACTTTTACTCTCCATTTTATAAAGTATCGGTATTATTATAAAATAGAGCCATTTTATATGATTTTGTATTATCTCTGCATCAAGAGTTATATCTCTTAAAATCTTTGCTTTTTCGGATATTTCTAACTTTATATCGCAATTTTCATAAATATTTTCAAGTGCATGAACGGTAGCCATAAGTTGTGCATGCCCACAAATACCGCAAACCCTGGGTGTTAAAACAAGAGCATCCATAGGGCATCTTCCTGCTATAATTTCCTCCATACCTCTATAGCTGAAAAATTTTACTTTTGAAGAAACGACTTTGCCCTTTTCCCAAGATAATTCTAACTCCGCCTCCCCCTCTATTTTTTGCATTATCTCTTTTGTAATTTTCATATCAACTTATCTTTCAACCTTTTTATATGAAATGTTTTCGCTATACCGGTAACGGTCAAATATGCTCTTTTTGATACTCCCACAGGCAAATCCGCAGGAATTGACATAAAAGTCTTAGTTTCAAACATTTTATTTCTTGGAAAGCTACTTTCGGTACATCCAAAGCAGGGGCTTCCCGATCTTGTTTTAGAGTTTACTTCGTTCCATAAGATTCTATTGCAACTTCCGTGTGTCGTAGGAGCCCTGCAACCTTGAAGATAAAAAAGACACCCCTCTTTAGTGCCGAAATCCTTACTATCCACCTTCCATTCGAAATACTCATTTCTTGTACATCCGTGATGAGTTAGATAGCCATATATTTCTTTGGGACGATTTAATTCGTCTGTTATAATCTTTTCATATTTATTTAATGTATCTATTGTAAAAACAAGCCATTCGGGATGAGCAGGGCATCCGGGTATATTAAATATTTTATCTTTAAACTTTTTTAGAAAGCCGTTTTCTTTATCTTTGTCATATATAGCTCCGGTTATATTTTCAGGATCTTTTTCCTTGAATATTCCTCCATAAACAGCACAAGTACCCACAGCTATAATGTATTTTGCATTTTTACATAGTTTTTGCACTTGATTAAAAAAATTAAAACCTACCCTCATAAAATCTTTAGATATTGCTCCCTCTATGATTAAAAAATCAAACTTTTTATCGTATTCTAAAGCTTCTTGCACATTTAAGTCGCTATCAAGATATGGGTGATATAAAAAGTTATATTTTTTCAAGAATGCTTTCATATTAGGATAGTTTAAAAAAGATTGAGTATTGCCGTTGCAAGTAATCCCCTGTACCCATAAGATATCGCTCTTTTTCAAATCATGCCTTTAGAGCAAAATAGATATTTTCACTTATATCATCTACATAATCATCTAAACTTTTCTCCAATACTTCCTCTCCTTTTAAAAAAACCATGCCCCCAAGATATCCCATAAATAAACCAAAAGCAGAAAAAAAGTCTTGATCTCTAAGCTCTCCGTTTCTAACATTTTCTTCAAAAAATATCATAATTTCTGTTACAAAAGCAGATACACATATCATACCCTCACAACCGTTTTTAAAAACATCTCTGTTTGAAAGATAAACTCTTAAAAAATACTCTATCATCTCCGGTTTTTTATCGGCTATATTAAAGTACATAGCAACTATCTTTCTAATCTTTTCATGGGCAGATATCTTCATCTTATTTATCTTTTTGATTTTTTCACCGAGAATATCCGAAGTGTATCGTATGATAGCCATTGCAAGAATTTCTTTTGATGAAAAGTAGTTGTACATATTGCCTACACTCATATTCAGTGATTTGGCAATATCTGGGATAGTCGTATTGTGAAAACCATTTTTTGAAAAAAGTTTTAATGAAGTCTCAATAATTCTATTTTTTTTCTCCTCTTTTTTTAAAAAAGCCACTTTTTATCCTTTAAATGTATTACAGTATAATTATATTGTAAAAAATATATAAATTTTATTAATCATAAAACTACTGCATAGTTATATATCAATAGATTGTTATTAGAGAAAGAAAATTGTGCAGACTTAACTATCTAAGTCAAGAGTAAGTATTGGAGAATAAATGGTATTTGATATTGGTCTTGACAAAGGCGGACATTATAAATATAGTATCAAAAAATATCTTTTATGATATAATTCATTGAAAAAAATGGAGAAAAAAATGGAAGTAAAACTTTTACACTATACACCTTTGATAGTTTGTGCGAATGCCATAAGGACATGTTGGCAAAGTTTTGATAAAAGCGATAACGGAGGTGAAAAAGATAGAGAGTTGATAGATAGAGTCGGCAATAAATTTAAGCATGCTTCAACACTCGAACATCTAAATTACAATTTTTATATAAAAGGTATCAGTAGAGCTTTATTGCAAGAGTTGGCAAGACACAGAATGGCAAGCTTGAGTGTAAAAAGTACGAGATATACACTTAAAGAGTTAAAAAATGAGCCGGAATTTTCAACTTCGAATATAAATAGAGCCGAAAAATATCTTGTTTTTACAAATGTGGCAATAGTTGACGAGATGAGTATAAAAGCTTTGGAAAATTTGAGAAAAGTTCTTGTTGAAGGCATAAGTAACGATAAGGCAAAATATTGTTTGCCAGAAAGCTATAAAACCGAACTTACATGGAGTATAAATGCAAGAAGTTTGCAAAATTTTCTTGGATTAAGAAGCTCAAAGTCTGCTCTTTGGGAGATAAGAGAGCTTGCAAAAAAGATATATGATGCTCTTCCCGATGATCATAAGTATCTTTTTGAGCATTGTATTAAAATTTAATTTAATTTAAATTTTAATTATCGTATAATTTATAAGTTGGCAATATGTTAAAAAAGGATAGACAATGAATTATCGAAAAAAGCTTTTGCTTCTTGTATTGACAGGTTTTATGATACCGCCGTTGGTTTGGGTATTTGGCATTTATTTCTCAAATATCTTTACTTCCAAAGAGACATTTGCTATTTTATTTTCACCTCAATTGATAACATATGTCATAATTGTTACATCTGCAATGCTATTTTATTTCAATAAAAAACTTCTTTTGATAGAAAAAGCCATTGTGACAAAGAATGCTAACGAAGAAACTTATAAAACAATAGGAAGATATCCATATCTGTTTATGATTGCTCAATTTTTTTATAGCACTCTCGGACCGTTTGTCAGTATGATTAGCCTTGATTTTATAACAACTGAAAAATTTATACTTGCCGAGCTCTTTTCTATTCCTCTTGTTGCTCTATTTGTTATTCCGGTTTTTGTCTCTTCAGTTATAAATCTTGAAAAATGGACAAAAGATATCAAACTTTCAAGCAAATATCCCTTTTTATCTTTCGGGGGAAAGATATTTTTTTCTATTTTTAGTACTACTATCGGAAATATCGTCTTGCTAATTCTTTTTAATATAGCGATAGTTTTAAATGTTGAGAAGTTGCAAAATGAGATGATTTTTAAAAATATCACGATTGGAATCGTAGGACTTATAATATCAACTTTAAATATTTATCTTATCGTAAAACAGACCACATCATCAGTTGCCAATATCACAGAAACTGTTTCAAAAGACCATAACAATCTTACAAAGCAGATCACTATTCCAAATAGAGATGAGACAGGCACTATGGCGGAAAATATCAATCTGTTTATCCGCAAACTTGCTGATGCTATAAATGAGGCTAAAAATGTTTCAAATACCAATCAAAATAATGCTCAAAGCATGAGTATAGTAACTCAAAAAATTAAATCTTATATAGAAAAAGAGTTTGAAATAGTTACACAAACAACCAATCAAACACACTCCGTTCAGAATATCATTGAAGAGACACTGCAAAACTTCGAGATAACAAAAAATAACATGCAAGACACAAAAGATCGTTTGAACAAATCTAAAAATGATATTGATATGCTCATTGAAAATGTCGAACAAGATGTTGAGCTTGAAAATGGATTAAGAGATAAACTTGAAGAACTTTTAGGGCAAACAGAACAGATCAAAAATGTTCTTAGTCTTATAGGAGATATAGCTGATCAGACCAATCTGCTTGCACTAAATGCTGCTATAGAGGCAGCCAGGGCAGGAGAACATGGACGAGGTTTTGCCGTAGTTGCCGATGAGATAAGAAAGCTCGCTGAACATACACAAAAAAGTCTATCCGAGATTGATGTAACTATCAATACCATATCACAATTGGTTGCTGAAGTGACTGACCAAATGAGAGAAAATAGTAAAAATATATATAGCCTTAAAGATATTTCATCTAATGTCCAAGCCAATATAAATATCGGAGTTGATTCTGTAAATGCAACTGCAGAGATAACCAATAAAAGTGTGGATGGTGCTAAAAATATCCTTACACTAAATAAATCTATGCTAACACAAATGGATACCTTAAATAATATTTCAAAACAAAGTGAAGAGGGTATGAGCGAGCTTTTTTCTATGGCTGAAGAACTTTTAAAATCCACAAAAGGATTGGATATAAAACTCAATAATTTTAAAACTTAAGAGAGAAGTTGTTTTATCGCGGAAAATAGAAAGTATAGATAGCTTCGATAGCCTCTTTTGAGCACTTTTTCGCTCTCAAGAGGGCTTTAAAATATTATTATAAAAGAACTTCCTTCACCTTTTTTACTCTTTATCTCCAACTTGAAATTGTGTAGAGAGAGGATATTTGATACTATACTAAGTCCCAATCCCAAGGAGTTATTCCAATTGTTTTTGGAAACTCTATAAAACTTTTTGGTTATATTCTTTATCTCATCTTTATCTATGCCGATACCTTGATCATCCACACTCAAAAACTCTTCATCTATGATAACCTTTATAACCTCATCAGAGTATTTTATCGCATTTTCTACGAGATTTGAGATGGCAATACTCATCAAAACCCTATCGACCTTTATGGTTTTATCATATCTTTTTTCTATAACTATCTCTCTATCTTTATAAGTTAGCCTTAGGTTGTCCACATTCTCAACAACCAAACCGTATAGTTCTATTTCCGTAAACTTAGGCTTTAGACTCTCGCTATCAAGCTTGATAGACAACCTTAAAGTATCTATAAGGCAGGAAAGTTTTTCTCCGCTATCATAAATCTTTTGTAAAAACTTATGCGATATATTTTTATCTATATTTTCATCCTCAAGCAGAGTTTTGCTATATCCGTTTATAACTGTGATAGGATTTTTAAATTCGTGGCTTATTGCGGATATTATGTCATCTTTTTGATTATTGACCATCTTTAGTTTTGCTGTATATTTTGCCTTTTGCTTATCTCTTTTTGCAAGAATACCGGCAACTTTCGTAAGCAGTTTAGTGATACGAAAAAATTCATCGGAAAAATCAGAAGATATATAGACTTTTTTCTTTTTTTTGGTTAGGTTTATCAAAAATTTAGAGATTTTATTGACTTCAAACTCTATATCTTTGCCTATTTTGTACATGATATAAAAGAGTATTAAAAAAAACAGTATCAGTATAATGGCGATTTTTGAGCCAAGCAGTATCAGGTGAGAGTATATTTTTCGTATCTCTTTAGCCAATCTTATATATATAATTTTGCCATTTATATTGCACTTTTTTGTCACATAAAGAAGCTTCTCTTTTAAAGTTACCGACTCTCTTATCGAGTATCCGTAGCCACTTTTTATAGCCTGCATTACCTCAGGTCTGTATCTGTGGTTATCCATGCTATTTTTATCTTTATTGGACTCTGCCAAAACAAGACCGCTATCGGATATGATGGTCGCTCTTACCCCTAAATCTTTTCTTATAATTTTTACCAATTTATCTAAATCCGTTTTATCTTTTATGCTCAACTCTATAAGTTTTATATCATCTTTGAGAGAATTTTTAATATTTGATATATAGATATTTTGCATCCAGTAGTATATGATACCGCCCACTACAAAAAAGAGTAAAACAAATAGTATAATAAGTTTTCTAAAGTATATCTGATGAAGTTTTAGCAAAATATATAACCCTCACCTCTTACGGATTTGATATACTCCTTTTCTCCGCTTGGATCAATCTTCTCTTTAAGCCTTTTGATAGCTACATTTACGGTTTTTAATTGCTTGTCAAAATTATCACTCCAAACATTCTCCAAAAGGGTTTCTCTGCTTAAAAGTATATTTGTATTTGTCAAAAACTCATAAAGCAATCTCTTCTCCAGCTTGCTCAATTTTATCTCTTTGGCTTGGATGGTTACGATACCACTATCTCTGTCAAAAACTATATCTTTATATTTGATGATTTGAGGTTTTTTATCGACTCTTTTTAAAACCGCTTTGACTCTTGCTATCAACTCTTTAGGGTTGAAGGGCTTGGTTATGTAGTCGTCCGCACCTCTTTCGAAACCCTCAAGCACATCATCGCTACTATCTTTTGCACTTAGATAGATAACCGGAGTATTATATCCCTCTTTTCTTAACTCTTTTATAAAAATCGAGCCTTCACATCCGGGTAGATTTCTATCCATCAGTATCAAAGATATATCCTCTTCATCAAGCAAATCTTTTAACTTGGAAGTATTAAGAAGTCCTATCACATCAAATCCGCTTGAAGAGAGAGTATATTCTATAAGTTCCAATATATCCGGCTCATCCTCAACCGCTACGATAGTTTTCAAAATCGCTCCTTTATCTTATATTGTGAAGTTCGCCACCTTTAAAGATATATAAAAGCAGATTGGCTATACTTATGGCACGATCGGCTATCTTTTCGCTTCTTCTGAAAGCTTTTAAGATATTGTGTGTCTTTTCAAAATTACCGCTATCTTTCAACCCCGTAAAAATCTTCTTCTCAAGCATAGCATACAGTTCGTCGGTCTTATCCTCTTCGACAACAATTTCATGCATTATGTCTATGAGTTCGTCCGTATCATTCAAGTCTATCATTGAGACAACAAGCTCAAGAGCTTTTATTGTAGAGGTTTGAAGAGGTATAACATAAGAGTTTATTAGCTCCATATCTATACTCTCGCAATCTCTAACAAAAGCTTTTATCAGAGATCTTGTGTTTGAAGAGGCTCTTAAAAGCTCATTTGTTATCTTAAAATATGCTACAACCTCTCTTAAATCTTTGGCTTCCGGCGAATACAAGGCTAAAACTTTAATGATCTCGTTATCGATACCATTGAGAGATAAGCTTAAATCTTTAAGATATGATTTTGCCTCCGTAAACCTTTCTACATCACATTTCTTGGCAGCTTCAAGAAGTGTTTTGTTCGATAGCAGTATCTTTTCGCCTATAACTTTTATGCCGTTTTTTATCTCTTTTAAATCTTCATCATAATTTTTCAACATTATCCAAACCTTCCGGTAATATAATCTTCTGTTTGTTTTTCACTCGGATTTAAGAAAATCTTCTCCGTTTTGTCAAACTCCACCAAATCCCCAAGATACATAAATGCAGTATAGTCGCTTATCCTGCTGGCTTGTTGCATATTGTGTGTGACTATAACTATACTAATATCTTGCTTAAGCTCCACTATAAGCTCCTCTATTGCCCCCGTGCTTATAGGATCAAGTGCGGAGGTGGGCTCATCAAAAAGCAATACTTCAGGTTTTACTGCAACCGCTCTTGCTATACAGAGTCTTTGTTGCTGTCCGCCGCTTAACCCCATAGCCGACTCTTTAAGTCTATCTTTTACTTCACTCCACAAAGCACTGCCCCTTAAAGCCTCTTCTACTCTTTTTGAGAGCTCGTTTTTATCTTTTATACCCATAATTTTAAGTCCGTAGGCGACATTATCAAATATACTCATTGGAAAGGGAGTGGGCTTTTGAAATATCATACCGACCTTTTGTCTTAATGCTATAAAGTCATTTTCTTTTTTTATATCAAGGATATTTTCCATCTCTCCGGTTTGTTCGTTGAGCAACTCTATTTTACCCTCATATCTATTGCCCGGGTATAGATCGTGTATCCGATTTATAGACCTAAGAAGAGTTGATTTACCGCAACCACTTGGACCTATGAGGGCTGTGATTTTATTTTTTTCGATAGGCAAAGAGATATTTCTCAAAGACGGCTCATCTGCTCCTGCATAGGTAAAACTAAACTTTTTTAAATTCATTATCAGATTATTAGACACTATTTTTCCTTATCTAAACTTTTTATTTCTTGTGATGTATCTGCCGGTTAGATTGATAAAAAGCACCAAAACCGTGAGTATAAACGAAGCCGCCCAAGCCAAATCCCTACTGCTTGTCTCCACATCATTTGCAAGGTTGTAGATGCTAACCGTTAAAGATGGGAAAGAGTGGGTTAGATCAAGGCTAAAATAGTTGCTCGTTTGAGAGGTAAAAAGCAAAGGTGCGGTTTCTCCTATGATCCTTGCAAATGCAAGCAATATACCCGTCATGATACCCACTTTTGCCGATCTTATAACTATATCGAATATCACTTTATATTTGCTCGCCCCCAAAGCTATACCCGCCTCTCTAAGTTCCTTTGGCACCAAAGAGAGCATACTGTCAGTAGTGTTTATGACTATGGGTATCATCATGATACAAAGTGCAACTACACCTGCAAATCCACTCGTATGTCCCGTCGGTACCACCACTATGGCATATACAAATGCTCCCACTACAATGCTTGGAGCACTCATCATAACATCGCTTAGATTTCTTATAAATGAGGAGTATCTGTCTTGGCTATACTCTCTTATGTAGATACCTGCAACCATTCCTATAGGGATACCTACCGCACTTGCAATTCCTGCCAAAATAAATTGTCCGACTATTAGATTTCTAAGACCGCCATCTATCAAATCATTCACAAACAAAGAGAGATGCGAAGAGCCTATACCCTTGATAAAAATCGTTACAAGTATCCAACCCAAAAAGGCAAGCCCCAAAAGAGCGGATAGGCTGGAGAGAGTTAAAATGATCCTATTTGTAAGCAATCTTTTCATATGTGAGCCTTTCTAAGAAAATAAAATTTTGCAAAAGATATGATAGCGAAGCTTAAAACAAAGAGGATAAATGCAAGATAGAACAAAGAGCTAAGCCCTAATCCGGTAGCTTCACCGAAATTGTTTGCCAAAGCTACGGGTATGGAAATGGTGGGGTCGGTTATCTTTTTTGGGAGTTGAAAAACAGAGCCTATCAAAAAGGTTACCGCCATAGTCTCTCCCAAAGCTCTCCCTAAAGCCAAGATAACAGAGCCTATGATACCGACTTTGGAGTATGGAAATATTACATCTTTTATCACTTCAAACTTTGTAGCTCCTAAGGCATATGCACTCTCTTTTAGAACATTTGGAGTTGTATTCATACTATCTCTTGTGATAGCCGCCATAAATGGAAGTATCATGACCCCAAGCACAAGTCCCGCAGTCAGCAAAGATACTTGAAAACCTCCGAAAAATCTCTGCACGATAGGAGCAAAGTAGTAAAGTCCCCACATGCCAAAGATGATACTCGGTATCGCCGCAAGTAACTCTATGGCTATACCGACGATATTCGAGATATTTTTGGGAGCTATTTCGGAGAGAAAAATGCCTATACCCATAGCTATGGGAAGAGAAAATATAAGAGCTATCAAAGTTGATAAGATAGTTCCCACAAGAGGAACAAGTCCTCCATATACGGTTTTTGTCTGTACTTCCATACTTTCTTCGTCATCTGATGGTATCGACATATCATCATCATCGAAGTTGTTTATATT
>JAMOOV010000025.1 GCA_027065125.1 Campylobacterales bacterium
ATATCGGCACCAAGGCAACCGCACTTCCGACTCCTCCCATTGCAAAAAAGGAGGAGAGAAAAAGTGTTATAAAAAAATATTCAAGATAGTGAACAATCATACTATGCCTTTATATCCTTGGACTTACCGCCGCTAAATCTTTCAACAAGCTTATTTAAACCTCCTATTAAAGCTTTGGCATTAAAACCTTTGTATCTAAGATACTCTTTTGCCATATTTGATCTATAATCATTAGGACATGCACAAACCACCACCTTATCTTTTGGTATCTCATCAAGTCTGTCCGGCAACTCGTTATATGGTATCTTTTTCGCAAAATTAAAGCTCCAAAGTCTTGTCTCTATGGGGTACCTTACATCAAGAAGGATCGCTTTATCTTCATTAAAAAGCTTTAAAAACTCCTCAATCTCTATCTTTGTCAAAGTACTGTCTTTTAAAGATGTATTTTTTACCAAATCATCAAACTTATCCATTACCAACTCCTTTTAAATTTTTATCTTTTTTATCAAACATATAAGCATACATAGGAACATATATAAGTGTCAAAAGTGTTCCTATCAAAAGTCCTCCTACGGCTACATCCGCCAAAGGAGAGAGCCTCTCAAGCCCGATGGCTTGCTCCAAAGCTATAGGTATCATACCCGCTATCGTACCAAATGCTGTCATCATAACTGGTCTAAACCTTACCGTTACACTATTTATCGCACTCTCGAATGCACTATTTTCTTTTCTATACTGCTGATAAAAATCTATCAGCAATACCGCATTTTTTATAATAATTCCAAAAAGAAGAAGTATTCCCAAGAGGCTTGGCATACAGCTCGGTTTGTTAAAAAGCATCATACCCCATGCCGCACCTATCATAGAAAGAGGAAGCACAAGTATCATGATAAATGCCATTCTTACCGATTTGTAAATAGATATCAAACTCATAATAAGAATGATAACACCTATACCTATAGCTTTTGCCATTCTTTTAAAACTATCGTTGATCTGTGCGATATCGCCCGTTTGCTCTATGGTAAAGTTATCATTTTTTATATTTTTGATAGCTTTTATGGTATCTTCGGTTAAGTGAGTAACCGGTCTTTTAGCTCTATAACCGTTTACATCAAGGCTATAAAGCATATTGTTTCTTTCGATTTTTGCATAGGTGATATTTTTCTTGATAGTTGCCACTTGTGATAATGGTATCTCGCCAAATCGTGTCGAAATGGGAAAAAGTTTCAGGGTTTCAAGGTTTTTGGTAAATCTATCTTTCAAATACAATCTTACAAACTGTGTATTCATAGACTCAAGATTTGCATTAAGAGAGACGATTTGACCCTTTATGGGCAACTGCATAGCTATCTGGAATGGTGTTATACCGTATCTTAATGCTTTGTTTCTATCGACATCTATGATATACTCGGTAAAGTCTTTATCCCAACTTTGAGAAACGGAAGTAAATCCTTTGACTTTTTGCATACCCTTTTTTAGCTCGTTTGCATACTTGCTCATTCCTTGAAGATTTGATCCCATTATCCTCGTATCAACCGTAGCCTTTATAGAAGATAGAGCCGTCGCACCAAAATCATATACATCATCTCTTTTTACACCCTCTATCGAAGCAAGTTTATCTCTTATGATATTTTCAAGTTGCCAAAGAGACAGCTTTCTTTTAAATCTATTGACCGCATTGATAGTGATAGTAGCCTCCGTAGGCAAATTACCGCTACCAAGACTCAAAACCCCCGGCTCGCTACCAAAGGCTATGGAGCTTCTTTTAAGCCAAGCTTGTTTATTGAGCCACTTCAAAAAAGGTTTTAGCTTATCCTCTGCATGATCGACTGTTTCATTACTGCTAAAAGATATATGAGCTACGATAATACCTGTATCCATAGGAGGCATAGCATCTTTTCCGATCGTCGGCATAACATTTTTCAGACTAAAGATAAAAAATGCTATGATACCCAAAGTAAGCACGACTCTTCTTACATATCTAAATAAACCGCCTCCGTTTGAATACTTTATGATGCCCTCATAAGGTTTTACCAATCTTCCTATCGTATTTTGATAAAACCACTCGAAAAGTTTTTCGATCTTAGTCTTGGATGTACCGTTTTTGTATAGATATGCCGATAAAAGCGGTATAAATGTGATAGATAAAAAGTAGCTCACAAGTAAAGCTATAATCAAAGTTTCTACAAGAGGTTTAAAAATCTTTTGTGGAAATCCGCCTATAAACATCAAGGGAAAGAGTATGGCGATAGTGGCAAAAGTTCCGGCAAATATAGGCGACAAAACCTCTTTTGTTCCGTTTTTTATGGCAAGTTGCAGATCCTCTTTTGTTTCGTTTAGATGTCTTTCAATATTTTCAAGCACGACAACCGCATCATCGGTCAGCATTCCAAGAGCTAAAATGATAGCGGTATATATAACTATATTTAGTTCGCCTCCCGTCATCCAAATGATGGCGATCGTAGTAAAAAATACCATAGGTATCGAAAGTCCCGCTGCGATAATGGCTCTAAAATTGCCCAAAAAGATCATAATAACCAAAAGAGTGTATATAACGGCATCTCTTAAGGCTTCAAGCATATTGGTATTGGATTGCTCTATCAGATCTCTTTGTGTATCGCTTATCTCAAAGTTGATATTGGGGTATTTTTTTTGCAGTTTTTTCATCTCCGCTCTTGTGGCTTTACTGACATCAAGCACACTTCCCCCCGGAGCTCTCTGCACGGCAAGGGCTATAGACTCTTTGGAGTTTCCTATATATCCGCTTGTTCTTTTTTGATAACCCCACTTGACATCGGCAACATCTCTCAATCTTACATTCGGCTTAATCAAAAGATTTTCTAATTTTAAGATGTTGTCCTTTTCTCCATATATGGTTACTGTAAAAAAGCTGTTTTTACCTTTTATAAAACCGACTGGAATATCTTTGTTGTTAGACATTATTACTTTTACTATACTATCAAAGTTTACACCATATTTTTTTGCTTTAAAGGGGTCTATCTCTACATTGATTGAGCTTTGATAACCTCCGAAAACTTCAACATTTCCTATATTTTTATTGCTTAACAGTCTCGGTTTTATGAAACTATCGGCTATCTTTCTTATCTCCGGTAGAGTGATGGAGTCGTTTTTGGGACTTAAAGCCAAAACATCAACCGGAAGTGTAAAATCTCCTGCCGTATAAATGGCTGGGTTTAGCCCTGCGGGTATCTTTGCTTTTGCGATATTTAGTGCATTGGCTACATCAACAGCGGCTGCATTCAACCCCTTTTTATAACCAAATTCCGCACTTACTATGGACATATTGGCAACATTCACACTACTTATATCGGTAACCAAACCGAGTCTTGAAAGCTCCGTTTCTATAGGCTTCGATACAGTTGATGCAACAACTTTCGCAGTAGCCCCCGGAACTTTTGTGATAACTACGATCTTTGGAGGATTTGCATCGGGAAAAAGATTTTTTGGAAGTGTGGCAAGACCTATAATCCCCATGATAAAAAATCCAGCTATCAAACTATATAGCAGATAGGGTCGTTTATAAAAATATTCAAATATCATGATATATCCTTTACTTTACGGCTCTAACTTTTATACCACCAAGCAATTTTAGCAATATATCCTGTTTCGCTACTGCGATATTTTGAGTAGGATCCACACCTTTTACCACTACTCCCTGTTCGGCATTGGCAACAACTTCAACCTTTTTTGGAAAGGCATGTGAATTTTTTATCAGCACTACATCGCTCTCACCCTTTCTATCTATCAAAGCATCATGAGGAAGAAAATATCCCTTTGCATCATAAACGACGACATCTATATTTACGGTTTGATTGCTTATGAGTTTTCTATCCAAATTCGCCACATACTCTAAAAGTCCGTTAAAGGTGGTGCCAAGCGGCTCAAGAGAGTATTTTTTACCTTTATAGATGATTTCGTTTGATTTTATATCGGAAGGAAGTCTAACAAGCAGATAACTGTTAGTTTGAGCACTGATGCTAACCAGCGGTTTTCCTGGCATTGCGATATCTCCGACATTTGCCAATCTTTGAGCTATACCTCCTACCGGAGCTTTTATAGTAGCATAAGAGAGTGCATTTTGTATCGCCTCTTTATTGGCGACAACCTCCTTGATCTTTAGTTTTAAAGTGTTTATACCCGATTTGATAGCCTCTATACCGGTTTGCTCCTTTTCAAACTGCTCTTTTGAAGCACCTCTTACCTTTAAAAGCTCTTTTGTTCTTTCGTGTGTTTTTAGTAAATTTTTTAGTGCTATCTGTTTTGATTTTATCTGAGACTGCAAGGAGGATATGGAGAAATTGAGAGATTTGAGTTTCGTTTTTAAATCTTTATCATCTATTTTCGCTACAACTTCACCCTTTTTTACGGTTTTTCCGTTTTCCACTATATACAAAACTCTTCCGCTCATTCTTAAGCTTATCTTTACATCATCATTGCTTTTTGTCAGAGCAAGAGAGGGAAGACTTAAGAGTGCATGAGATATTTTGGGATTTATCGTTTTTACTCTCATATCGTAAACTACGGGTGTAGGAAGTTTTGCCTCTTTTGCCCTTTTTTTCTTAACTAAAACCAAACCACCTCTTACGACTCCGGCTATAACCAGCACTATAAACAAAAAAATCAAAAACTTTTTCATTGAAATACTCCTTCCAAATCATTTCCATATATTACTGCCAATTTCGCAACTGTCAACCATTTTCTATATACCGCTTCATAATAGTTTGATTTGCTATTTACAACGGCATCCTCATATCTTAGATAATCCTCCTCCGTCATTCTCCCCTTTTCGTAAGCAATCTTTGCATACTTCAGTAGATTTTCCTCTTTTTCGATATTGTCCTTTTTCAACTTTTCGGAATTTAACAAAAGTTTCAACTGTTTCCATAAAGCATCCGCATTTGCTATCAACTCCTCTCTTGTCTTTTCAAGATGCATCCTGTTTTTCATAACGGTTATCTTCTTTATCTGCATATCCGCATCCATCGTTTTATCAAAAAGCGGCATAGAAACTCCCAAAGAGTAGTAGCCATATCCCCTGTGGACATCTTTTGCATACTTTACATCTTTTTGTGCATAATTTTCACTCCATAAAAGCGATATCGCCACTTTCGGATAGTATCTTTTCTGTTTTGATGCTTTATAGTCGCTTTTTGATGCCTCAACCGTTTCTCTTAAAGCCTTTAGAGCAAAAAAATCTCCCCTTTTTACCCGATTTTTCATCTGCAATGAAACCGGCTTTTCAAGCTTTATACCTGTCAATTTTTGTATATTGGATATGGCGGTTGTTCTTTTGATCTCCACATTATTTATAGCTATATCTATTTGATTGATTTTTTCCTCTATCTTATCAAGTGCGATAGCGGGAGTTCTTCCGCTATTTACTGCTATAGTGAGATCTTTTTTGGTTTTTTCCAAAGAGTATCTCGTAACCTTTAAAGCCTTTAACAAACTATCAAGATACTCCAAAGATGCATTTGAGCCTACGACAACGGCTTCGTTTTGAAAAAAGTTTAACTGTTTTTTAAGTTTTGCACCATTTACCAAATGTTTCGCTTTTTCACTCAAAGAGCTTAACTCTTTTATAAAGATGGGCATATCGACTTTAACACCTATCTTTTGTATGGTTTTCGCAAAAGGAAGAGCCTCACCCTTGGCATTTAGTTTTGCAGTGGTAACCGGATCAAGAGGTCTTAAGTTGGTCGGAGAGTTGTAGTGAGTATAGGCTCCGAAGATATTTACTTTAGGGTAGTATGCGGATTGTACCTTGTTTTTTGCCACTTTCGCCATCTTTGCCACCTCTTCGTCAACTCTGCTGACGGGTTGTTTCCTGAGTGCTTGAAATAGATCTTTTAGAGTCAAAGCATTCAAATCTATCCCCGATATCAAAACCAAACAAATCGCTACTACCTTCAACATGGGCTTTCTCCTTTAAGCATTTTTACTACTTTTTCATATATATATGATGACAACTCTTCCTCTTTACAACTGTTGCATACACTATACCCGAACTCTTTTGAAACTCTTTTTCTCAAACCTCTCGTGCATATAAAAAGATTGATCGTTCCGGTTATCATGAAGTGTATGATAATAGGTTCAACACCATAAAAACATCCGCTCTCTTCTCCCCTTTTTAAAATATCGCTTAAAAGCGAGAATATCTTTCTAAGTCCTACAAATACATTATCGGGCAAATTCTTAGCACCGTTTCCCAATTCTGCCAACATCAAAGAGGAGAGATACGGGTT
This sequence comes from Campylobacterales bacterium, assembly GCA_027065125.1. GTDB lineage: Bacteria > Campylobacterota > Campylobacteria > Campylobacterales > JALSKU01 > JALSKU01. The sequence goes on from JAMOOV010000025.1 coordinate 6,267, forward strand.
GTTCCATGCAAATTTTACAAATGTTTCTATAAAGATTTTTAATTCATCTTTTGGCTTTACAGCATCTTTTGTCTTTAAAACAATTTGCTCATATATCTCATCTAAAACCGTATTTATAACTACTTCGTACAATTTTGCTTTATTTTTAAAATAGTAGTAAATCATGGCTTTGTTTATCTTAGCTTCATTCGCTATAAGATCGACACTTACCCCGTCAAAACCCTTTTTTGCAAAAAGTGCCATCGCGGAAGATATGATGATATTTTTAGTTTTAACGGCATCTCTCTGCCTACCCATGCCAAATCCTTAATTAACTAACTATTTAGTTGATTATAATACTTTTGGTATAAATATATTCTTAAAATATCCTCTAAATTTTTATTTTTATATCCTTCGCCTTTCCTCCTGTTAATCTTTCTGTAAGTTTTAAAATTCCGCAAGACAGTGTTTTTGCTTTATATCCTTTTGAGATTAGATATTGTCTTGCAATGTTTGAACGATATGATTCAGGGCAGGCACAAACTATCAACTTGTCTTTTGGTAATTCATTTAATCTATCAGGTAATTCATTTAACGGGATATCCAAAGAAAATGTCAATTTCCAAGCATTTAATTCAAAGGGATACCTAACATCAAGCAAAATTGCTTCATTTTTATTGTATGCATTTATAAAACCTTCAGCATCCATTTTTGTATCAGCAATAGATTTCATATCCAAAGTCTTAATATAGTCTTCCATTTTCCATCCTTTTAAAAAATTTAGAGAATTATAGCATAAATATATGTACATATCAAGATACCTTGATATATATTGCCGAAAAATATCAATTTAAAACTCGGTTACAATAAATTATTGCTGTATAGCCAAACCCGTTGATATTATAAGGATTGTTGCTGCATAGCAATCTCTTTATGATCTCTATAAATTATTTTTTATGCAACCATCCATTCATGTTCAATCAAAAGAGTATTTTTATGTAAAATTTTGCCCACAAATTTATCGCCTTTTTGATATTTGCCAACTCCCTTTGGAGTACCGCTCATTATGATATCCCCATCTTCAAAACTCATAAAGCTTTTTATCTCTTTTAAAATATCTTTTGGTTTATACATCATGTGAACAACTTCTCCTTTTTGGACAAGTTTATCATTGATATAGAGTTCAAGCATCAACTCTTCTACTGAGGATGAAAAAGAAACAAACTCACTAAAAACGGCTGCACCGTCAAAACATTTTGCTCTCTCCCACGGTAAGCCTCTATTTTTTAAAGTACTCTGAAGTTCTCTTTTTGTCAAGTCAAGTCCAAAACCAACTCCGGCGATTTTACTCTGCATGATCAAAAAACTTATTTCGCCTTCGTAGTGATTATCTTCGCTTACATATTTTAATTCTTCGCTAATGCTTGAGTTTGGTTTTAAAAATATTACCATATTTTCAGGTATTTCGTTGCCGAGCTCCCGTATATGTTCTACATAATTTCTTCCCACACAAATAACTTTATTTGGAATTATATTTTTATCTTCAAAAACGATTTGATTCATAATTTACCTTTTAGAAACGATTAGATAAAAATGGCATGGAGTATATGAATTAACGATTTTCTCATCAATAGAGAAAATCGTTAATCACAATAAAACTATCCGAGATGAGACTTTTTAGCTTCTTTTCTTAATTGATCAAATAAATCGTACAATTCATAACTTGCTTTTTCCATATCTTTAAAGTTTTCGATGATAGTATCTTCATTTTCAATTCTTTTATCTTCAATTTGGATAAATTTCATGTTTTTCAAAATATCGTCATGAACTCTTTTGTGTGGATTTGCTATTTTATTATAACTTGGAGCTTTTCCAAATATCACTTTTCCCTCTTTGTGATACCATTTACCAAGTCCACACTCTTCAGTATTGGCAAATTTTTTATCTTTTTCATTATTTATTATAGCATCATAAGCATTTGCTTTATAGATAATATGATCTATCTTTGCCAAGATCAAAAATACTTGATTTTTCATATCATCAGTCAAATTTGAAAGCCCTTTAGAATCGGTTTCAAGCTTATTCATAAGATTTTTAAAATCTTCAACAACTTCATAAACTTCATCAGACACCTCTTTCATCGTATCAGATTTTGAAACTATGGCATTAGTCTCTTGTTTCATGGTATTCATAGAAACATTTATCTCATTTGTAGCCTTTGCTGTTCTCTCGGCAAGTTTTCTAATCTCATCCGCAACTACAGCAAAACCTCTGCCTTGTTCTCCTGCTCTTGCCGCTTCTATGGCTGCATTTAGAGAAAGCAAATTGGTTTGCTCAGCAATATCTTTTATAAGTCCGACTACAGAAGCTACTTCGCTACTCATCTCATTTAATTCTGTTATAGAAGAATTTGTATCGTTTATTTGTTCCGTGAGGGATTCTATCTTGTTGAGAATATCTTCTAAAACTTGTAAACTTTGAGTGGATTGTTCACTTGTGTTTTCCGTAGAATTTGAAATATACGAAAGACTATCGACAAGATTTGATGCTTCGTTTTGTATCAAAGAAAGTCCCTTGCCCACATCTTCCAAATCTCTTAGTTTTGCACCAAAATTAATAATCTCTTGCTTTTCGTGAGCCTCTTTCATGGCTACTATACCGTTTTGAACCATATGTATGGCTGTTGCAAAATCGCCACCCAATCCATTGTCATTCAAATTATAAGAAAAATCCCCTTTAGATGCCAAACTCACGGAAGTATTTATCCTACTTGTTACATCTCTCACAATTCCGATAAGAGATTCTAACTCTTTTGTTATCTCATCCATCTCATCTCTTGGTTTTGCTCTTCTCTCTATTATCATAGATAAATTGCCCTTATTTACCTCTTTGATAACTTTTTTAAATCTATTTATAGCACTCAAGATAGAAGCTATGATATTTCTTGATACAATAGCTATAACAAATAGAACTAACAATGACAATAACAATATAACTATCAAAGAAGTTAGAGACTCTTTTTGCTCTTTTGAAGCTTTTTCAACGAGCATATGATCTATCTTATTTTCCATCTTTTTAAGAAGATTTATCTTTTTGGTAATTGTTTTAAACCAATATGTCGCATCTATACCAAAACCACTATCCTTAGACAAAGCTATGTCTCTCATCCTATCAACTTCTTTAAAGCTTTTATCTTTTTTTATATTTTTATAATCTTCTTTTATCAATCTTGGTGCGGAATGTTCAAACAAATCATTCAAAACTTTTTGTTGAGATAATACGGAAATAAATTTATAATATAAAAAATGGGTAAATTTATCTCTTGCAAAGGCACCGGACAAAACCGCTCTTTCGATACCGGCTCTCTCTTTTGCAGCAATAAACAAAAGAAGAGAATTTATAAAATTTCTTATCTCCGGATTTTTGGGAATAGTAGAAAAATATGCAATGGTATCTATGATAGATTTATTTATCGAAGTATAATAGCCAACCTCTTTTTTTGTCGGGATTGAAAGTGATTTGACAAGATTTCTCATATTTGAAATACCGGTAAAATTTACATTTTTTTTGGCAATTTCAGCAAAAGTATTATCATTATTTTTTATATAATTTTGTAGTATTTTTAACTTTTTATCAGTACATACTTTTTGTGCCGATAATATATCTTTAAATTTTTTACCTTTAGAGTTTAAGTATCCTGCACTCGCACCTCTCTCTTTTTGCAATTCATGTAAAACATTACTCATCTTCACGGAAAGAGAAACTATCTTCAAAGTAGCCTGTGCATCCTTATATCTTTTATAATTTGAATAGCAATTAAACACTGCATACAAGAAGATGGTAGCTATTGATAAAAAACCAAGAATCATCAATCTTTTTTCGATAGTCATATTTTTTAGCATCTTTGCAACCTTAAAAAATTTTTTGAGTATTATACCACAAAAAATATTAAAAAAGAGGGGGATAATTGAGATTTTTTATTATAAAACTTTTTCTATGCAAATCGCTATATCCGAACTCTTTTATAGCCTCTATATGAGCCTTTGTTCCATAACCCTTATGCTTTTTAAAGTTATACATAGGATATTTTTTTGAGATGTTTATCATGTATCTATCTCTACTTACTTTAGCCAATATACTTGCGGCACTCACTTGAGGTATTTTTGTGTCCGCCTTTATTAAACTTTTTACACCTTCGACACCAAAATTGGTATTGCCATCCATCAGTATATTGTGAGACTTAAATTCATCTTTTATGGATTGTATGGAATTTTTAAGAGCTTTTGAGAGACCTATTTTATCTATGGTTTTATTATCTGTAAATATAATTTTGTAAGATGAAGAGAGGATTATCTTTTCATACAATTCTTCTCTTCTTTTTTGTGTCAACTGCTTTGAATCGGCAAGTCTGTCAATCTTTTGGTGCAAAACTACAGCAGCAACTACAAGAGGTCCGGCGAGAGAACCTCTTCCCGCCTCGTCTATACCACAAAGATTATCGTCTTCTGCTTGAAGAGCTTCTTCTTCGTCTATTTCTATCAGAACTTCTGCCACCTCTTTTTCCTCTACTGTTTCTGCTGTTTCTATTGTTATTTGACTTAAACTTTTCAAGAAGTTGATTAGCCTCTTTTTGAGAAAAACCTATATGCTCAGGACCCTTTACTGAATATTTTCTAAGAAGTAATGAGATAGCTTTTAGTGCAATTTCACTGCTATCAAGCTCTTCACCCAAAGAAGACAAAAGAAAACTTGCCTCATCTTTTATCTTTGCTTTTACTATCTCTTTCGATAGAGCTTGAAGTTCTCTCTCTTTAAGATCCAAAGAGGTGGGGATACTCTCTAAACTTATAGGAGCTCCCATGCTCTTTTGAATTTTAAGCAACTCTTTAAACTCTATAGGGGTTATTAGAGTGATAGCCTCTCCTTTTTGCCCTGCTCTTCCGGTTCTTCCCACTCTATGAACATAGCTTTCAGGATCAAAAGGAATATGATAGTTGAAAACATGGCTGACATCTTTTACATCAAGCCCTCTTGCAGCCACATCCGTCGCAACAAGTATATTTATCTTGGAACTTCTAAAAGCTTTTATAACCTCATCTCTACTTCTTTGATCCATATCCCCATGGAGTCCTTTGGCACTATAGCCTCTTGAGATAAGAGTATCGGCAAGTCTGTCAACCTCTATCTTCATTCTACAAAATATGATAGCTTTGTTTGGATCGTTATGATCTATCAATCTAAGAAGAGCATCTGTTCTTTCTCTCTCTTCTATTACATAGTAACTCTGTTTTATATCTTTATTTGTGGCATCATTTTTATCCACGATACTAACAGTCGCAGGATTATCAAGTATCTTATCAGCCAATATCCTTATAGGTTTTGGCATAGTAGCAGAGCATAGTATAGTTTGTCTATTTTGCGGAAGATAAGAAAATATATCCTTTATATCTTCCAAAAAGCCCATATCAAGCATCTCATCAGCTTCATCAAGCACAACGATTTCGGGATTGAAATCTCTGAGTTTGCCGCTACTTAAAAGATCTTTCAATCTTCCCGGAGTTGCTACAACTACCTGGGCCCCCTTCTCTATAAGGGATATCTGTCTTGAGTACGAACTTCCGCCATAAACAGTAGCAGTTCTTATGCCTGCATATTTTCCCAAAGTATAAAGTTCATCTGCTACTTGTGTAGCAAGCTCTCTTGTAGGTGTTATAACCAAAAGTCCTGTTTCTTTGTAGTTTGCTATCTTGTTCATTGATGGAAGTCCAAAAGCTGCCGTCTTACCTGTGCCGGTATTGGCTTGAGCTACCAAATCTCTTCCCTCTATAATAAAAGGAATTGCACCCTTTTGTATAGGGCTTGGCACTTTGAAGCCTGCATTTTGGATACCTTTGTTGATACCATCGTTAAAACCGAAGTCTAAAAATTCACTCTTTATAGTTGAGTTCTCTTGCATTGAAAATCTTTGTATTAAATTTTAATCCAAACTGTAAACTCTATACGGATTAAAATGTTTGGATAAAAAACAGAGAATCGATAAAGCGAAGTAGCTTGAATTAATTATTGGTATTATATCTAAATATAACACATAAGTCAAAAATTATATTTTTAGTTTTTTATTTAATTAGATTTTTTCCGGTTTTCCTATGTAGTATCCTTGATATTCATCTATATCTAATTTTTTTAAGATTTCAAAAATTTCTTTAGATGAAACAAATTCTGCAACCGTTACAACATCCAAATCTTTTGCCATATTTATTATACTTTTAACCATTATAAAACTATTTTTATCGCAAGTTATCTCTCGTATCAAAGAACCGTCTATTTTAATATAATCAGGCTTTATTTCAAGTATATATTTAAAACTGGAATAACCGCTACCAAAATCATCAATAGCAATTTTTACCCCCATTTTTCTAACTTTTTTTATAAAGTTTTTTACAACATCAAAATCCTCTATGCCTTCACTCTCCAGTATCTCAAAAATCAATCTTTTCGCCGTTTTTGGATTGTCTTCTATGAGATTTTTTATAAATTGAACTGTTTCTATGTTTATTATATCACTCAAAGATAAATTAACTGAAAACATTTTATCACTATTTTTAAACTGTTCAAAACTTTTTATTAGCATAATTTTAGAAAGAGCAGGATAAAGCTTTAATTTTTTTGCAATTTCTAAAAAATATCCTGGAGTTAAGACATTTTCTTCGTCGTCAAGCAATATTCTTATGAGAGCTTCATATTTAATAATATCGCCATGTTTATCACATATAGGCTGAAAAAACGGAACCACTCTATCTTCTTTTACCGCCTTAAGTAACTCTTTTTTGATTTTAATATTTTTATCTGTGTCTATTCTATTGTCAATACTTTGAGAATATATTGCAAACATTTTTCTATTTTTTTTAGCATAATTTAGAGCAATATCTGCTTTTGGCAAAGCATCTTTTTTGCCAAAAGATATTCCCATGGTAATTTCTATATTAAGTTTAACATTCTTAGCAAGTTGAAAATTATTCGATACTACTTGCTTATATAAATTTGTCATCATATTTTGAAAAAAATTAAAATCTCTTTTGCTTCTAATGAGCAATACAAATTCATCTGACCCAAGTCTATAAATCGTCGATAGGCAATTATTTTGTTTGCTAAATTTCAATAAAATATTTGCCAATTGAATAAGTACTTCATTGCCAAGCCTACTTCCATAAAGCTCATTGATAATTTTAAATTCATCAATATCTATAATAACCAAAGCATCAAATCTCTTTTTTTTCAAATTTTGAAGTAGTATTTTTCTGTCTTTTAAACCTGTCAAGTGATCTCTGTATAATTGTTGCTTCAATGTTCTATTGCTTAATGAAAGTGCTCTTTTTTGTTTTTGGATATATTTATCATATTTTAAAAATTCTCTTTTAATAACTTTTAAAACTATAAAAGATGAAATAATAGATAAAAAAAGTATGGCAATTGCGATATAGAACAGTATTATATCATTTTTTTTAATATTTGAAAATATTTGTTTTTTTATTGAAGCAGAGCTTATATATACATCATCAAGATATATTCCCGAAGCTATTACCCAATTCCATCTTTTATCAAGTTTAAAATATGAAATTTTAGGACTTATCTTATTACTATTTGGTTTTTTATAATAATACTTTACAAAAGCATACCCTTTTTTTCTTATTTGTTTTAAAAATTCTTTTCTAAACATAAAACCTTTTGCATCTTTGAAAGAGTCACTTATGTATTTACCGACCAAATCCAATCTATTGGGATTTGCAATCATTATGGCAAATCTATCTCCCCCTTGAAAATTTAAAATCTTATAGACAAAAACATACCCATGATTTGCGAAACTAAAATTGTTAATTGTTTCAATAATACTTTTTTTAACTTCATCATTAAGTTTTTTAATATCGGATTTGTTATACACACCGCTCTTTGTCTTTTTTTCCAATTCTCTCTGCTTGTTTTTTATGAAGTTTTCAACAAAATTTACCCTGTACTTGATAATACTTTTTTTATCTAAGATTAACCTTTTTTCAATCTCACAAACAAGTTTATCTCCATCTTTTGTATTGAGATATGTGTATATGGAAACACTAAATAAAAGAAAGAAAAGTGTTGATATAAGTGGGATAAAAATAATATGATTTAAAAAATCAAATCTTTTTTTTGTCATAAAAAAATTTCCCTTCACTATAGCATATCTTTTGAATTTTATGTTTTGCTAAACAATATATAAATAATAATATATTATATATAAAGTTTTACTTAATTAAGTGTAAAATTTTATTAAACTTTTTTAAAGATTTGACTATAATTACATTATGTTAAATATTTTAAATATAAATTCATTTTTACAAAATATAGACAAAAACTCTTTGCTTATAGACACAAGAAGTCCAAACGAATATAAAGAATCACATATCAAAAATGCTATCAATTTATATGTACTTGATGATAAAGAAAGAGAACAGGTAGGTACTCTATATAAAAGATCTCCATTTGATGCTAAAATGCTCGGAGCAAGTCTTATAAGTAAAAATATTGCCTTATATTTACAAAACGAATTAAAAGAGTTTACCCCAAAAACAAAGATCTTTATATACTGCTCAAAAGGAGGTCAAAGAAGTGGTTCACTTGGTATGGTATTATCAAATATAGGATTTAGAGTTTACAAACTCCAAGGCGGCTACAAATCATACAGAAATCATGTTCTTAACCATCTTGATACCTTCAAATATGATAATTTTGTAGTGCTTGACGGACTTACCGGCACAGGTAAAAGTGACCTCATAAAAGAGTTTGAAAACTCTATAGATCTTGAAAAATTAGCAAATCACTACGGATCAAGTTTTGGGGCTATAAACGGAGAGCAGCCCTCTATGAAACAGTTTCAAAACTCCATATATCATGAATTAAAAAGAGTGGAAAAATATAATGCAACCATAATAGAAGGAGAGAGTAAAAAGATAGGTAAACTTCATATACCTACCATATTTTACAAAAAAATCATAAAAGCACCAAGAATTTGGATAGAGTCTCCCCTTTCGGACAGAGTTCAAAGGATTGTCAGAGACTATAAAAAAATAGATAAGGAGTTTTTTGAAAATTCCATATCCAAAATCACTCCTTATATAGACAAAAAATATCTTTCAGACATCAAAAACTATTTTTACAAAAATGATCTCTATAAATGTGCCGAAATCTTGCTCTCAAAATATTATGATAAAGTTTACAAATATAGAGGAAATTATGCAACGGTTATCAACTATACGACAACCGAAGAAACAGTGTCGGAGATAAAATTATTTATCTCCGAAATTTTAATGAACGGAGCAAGTGCCTGAGCCTTGTAATTTTTCAAGTTTGTTCGCTATAAGTAACTCTATAGACGATTCTACAGTCGGCGAAACTCTATCTACATATACATCAAGTCCGGCATCATAGAATCCTTTTGCGGGTGAAGCACCTATGCCTCCCACCACAAGGACATCAGGTTTTAAGCCAAGTATATTTGAGACCGCATTACTACATGCACCTTCGCTGTGTCCGGGATTTTGTACCGACTCGACATCTGTTATCTTTCCATCTTTCAATGTAATGATAGTATAAAATTTTGCCTTGCCAAAATGTGCACCTCTTTTACTCAAATACCCCATATTTTCATCTGTCGGATATACTACTCTCATGTTTTTCCTTAAAATTGTACCTTTAATTCACCTTTTTTGGAAGCTTCATAAGCATCCCTCAAACTCATATCTCCGGCACCCACATAAACCTTGATATCACTTTTTTTAAGTATTTCCAAAGCTTTTTCTCCTGCCCCATTACCCGTTATAATGACATCAGCTCCTGCTTCAAGAACTTTTTTAGCACTTTGAAGTCCAACTCCATGGGCTTTCTCTTTTGCCTCATCATTTGAAATAGTTTGTAGCTCATCTTTATCTTCATCATACAAAACAAACATCTCCGCCCTTCCAAACCTCGGATCCACCAAACTATCCCAACTATCTCCTTTTGCAGTAAATAGTATCTTCATTTACACATCTCCTAATATATTTTTTATTTTTTTCCAACTATCTTTTACACTCTTTGCCAAATCACAATCGCTATCATATTCCACTATCGGTTTAGCTTCGCTTAAAGCTTTTGTAAAAGTTTCATCATATGGCAGTTTAGCCACCACAACTATATCTTCACCTTTTAAATAATTCTCTATCTCATCTGTTATTTTTTGATTTAAATCATACTTGTTTATGATACATACCGCTTTCAATGAAAATGTTTTTAAAAGCTTTTGCACTCTTTTTAAATCATGAAGTCCGCTTACTGTCGCCTCTGTAACAAGCACTACAAGATTTGCTCCGCTAAGACTTGATATCACAGGACATCCGACTCCGGGACTTCCGTCTGTGACGATATATCTTTTATTGAGTTTAGCGGCTTCCTCTTTTGCTTTTGTTTTAACCTTTGCTACAAGTTTACCGGAATTTTCGGCACCAAATCCTAGCTTTGCATGTACCATCTTGGATTCTTTTTTAATGTTCGATACATACAAATCGCCTACTTTTTGAGTTTTCATTTCGATAGCACCCGTAGGGCAAACTCTACTACAATACCAGCACCCTTCACACGATATATTATCTACTCTATGTTGATTGTCGATAACATTGATAGCATCAAACCTGCACACCTCTTTGCATTTACCGCAGTTTATACAACAATCCTCATTTATAAAAGCTACCTCTCCACTATAAAAATCCTCTTGCTTTTCAAAATCAGCTCCAAGTAGCAGATGCATATTTGCCGCATCTACATCACAATCGGCTACAATAGTATTTTTACCCTCAAGATATGCAAAAGATGCACTAAGACTTGTTTTCCCTGTTCCGCCTTTTCCGGAAATTACAACTATCTCTTTAGCACTCATTTTATCCCCTCCACAAAATTCGCTATCTCTTTTATAGAATTTTTAAAATGTTCTATATGAGGATATACAAGTTCGCCTTTTGAGTATAGTGTCGCAACCTCTTTGTCGTTCTTTATCTTTGAGATTACCGGAATATTCTCTTTTTTGCAATACTCTTCGACTCTATCATCTCCAATACCATGTCTGTTGATAACAACTCCAAAGTTTTTTTTCAAAACTCTCATTGTCTCCACCGCAAGAACCAAATCATTTAAACCAAAAGGAGTGGATTCGGTTATCAATATAACAAAATCGCTATCTTTACTTGCTTCTATAACAGGACAGCTCGTACCCGGAGGTGCATCAAATATCATAAAACTATCTTTGAACTTCTCTTCAGCATACTTTATGGTTCCGCCTATTAGGGGTACTGCCATCTCTTGCCCAAGATCCAATCTTCCCTCTATAAAAATAAATTTTTTCGTTTCATATTCTCTTATAACACCTATCTTTTGAGGCTTCATTGGAAGTGAACCAGTGGGGCAAAGTTCGCTACAAGCATAGCAACTATGGCAAAGCTCGGGGTAAACAAGTATCTCCGAAGGTAGTGCGATGATAGCATTAAAATTGCAATTTTTACCACACTCTCCACAAAGTGTACAATCCTCACTTACCCAAGAAGGGACCATTTTATTGAAAATCTCTTCATTTTTTAAAGCTGTTTTTAAAAACAGCTTAGAGTTCGGCTCCTCTACATCCAAATCACACAGAATAACATCTCTGTTTTGCGATAGATATGAGGCAAGATTGGTGGAAACGGTTGTTTTTCCCGTTCCACCTTTGCCACTTGCTATAGTAAGTTTCATATATTCTCTTTTTTTCTATTTTCCACTCTATTATATCCTTTTCCCCTGCCTTGTCCGTTTCCAAAGCCTACACCGTTTCCCTGACAAGCATTTTGATTTTGATTTCGTCTCATACCGACACCTCTACCATGTCCATCAAGCATACCAAGATCTCTTCTATTTTCATCTCTCATAGCCATTCTGCCAAAACCTCTACCGGCAAACTCCCTCTCTCTCATAGCAGCAAAACCTCTGCCCATTCCTCTTTGTCTGCCCATTCTCATTTGGGCTCCTCTTCTAAATCCTCTCATTTTTCCCTCCTATAATTTTCTTTTTTCTTTTATTATAATCTTTTGATGCAACAAAGCATCGACTACTTTTCTCCTTGCCTCGGCAACTACTCTTGAAAAAGTAGTTCTTGATATTTGCATGGCATCAGCTGCATCTTGTTGATACATAGACTCAAAATCCGAAAGCCTTAAGGCTTCAAGTTCATCATCATACAACACTATGCTTTGCAACTCTTCAACTCTTTTTCCACAAGGTTTAAAGCATATCTCATCATGATGTTTACCTATCCGCCTAAACTTTCTTCTTCTGCCGATACCTCTCATCAAGACTCCCTTTTCAAACATATGTGCGAAATTATAACGAACATATGTTCAAAAGTCAAGAGACAACAAATCAAATATAGCTATTTAAAAATATCTTTAGCATAAAAAATGTATAATAGATTTGTAGATATGCAAAGTTTTTGTGAATACTTATTCATAAATTTTATCAAACATTTATGAATAAGATATAATAATTCCACAAAAGTTTGCAAAAGTAAACAAATTGTAAACAAAAAAACACAGGAGAGATGTATGAAAAGATTGATTTCACCAGCACTTATTGGTATGCTTTTTATGGCAGTCAATGTAAATGCTGAGGATATGAGTTTAAAACAAGAGGTAGAGCAATTAAAAGCTCAAATGCAAGAACTTAAAAAAGCTCAAGCCAAGATCAATATCTCAGCTTTGAAAAAAGAGATAAACGAAGTAAAAGCCCACGATGGACACGACAACATCAAGTGGAGTGCTGATTTGAGAACATCTTATGATGCTATTCATTACAAGATAAATGGTAAATCAAATGAAGACAACGGTGTTTGGACAAATAAATTTATCTTAAAAATGTCGGCACAGCCCATGAAGAATTTGGTTTTTCATGGTGCATTAGGTGTTTATAAAGCATTTGGTAACAATGGTCCGCAGAATAGTTTTCAAAATATGGACTGGTATGCCAATGAAACACCAAGTGGAGATGCTAATGTTAGACTAAAAGAGGCATATTTTATCTACTTTGGGAAAACAGGAAATACCCCTTATACTATTAGCTTAGGTAGAAGACCATCAGTTAATGGTTTCTTAACAAATTATAGAGA
>JAMOOV010000026.1 GCA_027065125.1 Campylobacterales bacterium
CAACAATGCATGGTTTACTCCCTCCATTGAGCCAACACTACAAAATATTCTTATAAGATTTTATGCCAAAAAATTCAATACTACCGTCATACATGCGGCAAATATGGGAATAAGCGGAATATTTTAAGTATTCGACCAAAAGACCCCCTCCATACACACAATCAAAAATAAAATTTTAGAGAATTTTATGTAAAGTAGTAGCTTTTTGCATCCAAATCTCCAAAGCTTCCCAATTTTCATGTTCCATAAGCTCTTTTACTTTATGCAACTCTTTTTCAAATATATTTATTGAAGAGATGATGTTTTCTTTATTTTGTTTAAAAACATCACTCCACATTTTAGGAGAACTCTTGGCAACTCTACTCATATCTTTAAAACCTCCTGCAGCCATAGCAAGTATGCTTCTTGGATCTTCTTGAGACATTACTGCATTTGCCAAAGAGTAACTTATGGCATGAGGAAGATGAGATATAAAAGAAGCATGTCTGTCGTGATCTTTTGAATTCATATAAAATATATTCATATTTAATTTTTCAAATATCTCAATAGCTCTATTTTTATGAAATTTGTCATTTCTTTCAGTATCACATAAAACTACCGTATGGTTATCGAACAATCCCTTAAAAGCAGCAGTAGGACCGAATTTTTCGGTTCCAGCCATCGGATGTGCTGCTACAAAATTTTTTTCTATCTCTTTTGGGGTAGCATCCACAATCTTCTTTTTTGTACTTCCAAGGTCGATTATAGTTGTTTTTTCTCCAACATCTTTTAAACTTGGCAATATATCTACTATGGCATTTACAGGAATTGCCAAAAATACTACATCGCATTTTTTAATTTCATCTATCGTAGTTATCTCATTAACAAGTCCTAAAGACAAGGCTTCTTCGCAATGAGATAAGTTATGGTCTATACCAAGAACTTTATCAGCCATCTTTCTATCTTGCAAATCAAGCCCCAAAGAACCTCCGATCAATCCCAAACCAATAATTCCAGCTTTCATTATTTTCCTCGTTTTAAAATATATTAATCAATACAATGGTATTATATCAGCTATAATTTTAACATACAAGGTTTTATATGAGATTTTTACTTCTTTTTTCACTAATTTTTACCATTTATTTAAATGCTACAACTATTAAAGATATAAAATTTGACGGACTTATACATATATCTCCCCAAGTTGCAAAAGAGATGCTTGGTTTCAAGGTAGGAGATGAGATCGATACCAAAAAAATTGATAAATCTATAATAAGATTTTTCAATCAAAAATATTTTAAAGACATTACTGTAGATGAAAAAGATGGTATATTGACATATCATTTTATAGAAAAGCCCACTATTGCCCAAGTAGAGATCAAAGGGTATAGCGACGATAAAAAGAAAGATATTAAAAATATTATTAGTGTAAAAAAAGGTGATATATACAATGAAAATAGTATAAAAGCCTCAAAAAATCAAATACTACAATATCTCGAACAAAAAGGTTTTTACGATAGCATTGTTGAAACAAAAATAACAAAATTAAATAAAAACAGTATAAAACTCACTTTTTCTATAAGTAAAGGCGAAAAGATAACTATCACAAATATTCATCTATACGGAAGTAAAGATATAACATACAGTGATATAAAATCCAATATCGTAAATAGACAAAAACAATTTTTGGGATGGCTATGGGGTAGAGATGATGGAGGACTTAAAGTTGACCAATTAAAATATGATAGTAGTAGGATTAGAGATTATTATATGAGAAAAGGTTATCTTGATGCTGTTGTTAGTACTCCTTTTTTAAGAACATATTTTGAAGACTATACGGCAGATTTATCATACGATATAAAACCCGGAGTAATTTACAAAATAGAATCTGTCAAAATAAAATTGGCTAAACCTGTCATCAAAACATCAAAACTCATGGATGAGTTAAAGCTAAGAGCAGGTAGAACATTTAATATTGAAAAATTAAGAAAAGACTTGAAAAGTATAGAGCATAAAGTAGCAAATCTCGGATATGCATATGTAAAAGTATATCCTGATATAAAACAAAATAGGAAAAAACATACTGCAAAGATTATCTACAATGTAATTCCGGGACAAATAGTCTATATCAGTGATGTTGAAATATCAGGAAATACAAGAACTATAGACAGGGTTGTAAGAAGAAGTGTATTTTTATCTCCTGGGGACAAATATTCATATAGAGATTTTCAAGACTCAATCACATCTTTGAAAAAAACCGGATATTTTCAAGATGTCCAAATCACAAAAAAGAGAGTATCAAATGATAAAATCAAACTACTCGTAAAAGTAAAAGAGGCTCAAACCGGTAGTATTACTGGTGGTATCGGATATGGTAGTTATGATGGAATTTTACTAAGTGCGAGTGTATCAGATAAAAATGTCTTTGGAAGCGGTATAAATATGTCAGTCAATATCGACTATTCATCTAAAAGTTTAAAAGGTTCTATATCATTTTTTAACCCAAGAGTTTTTGACTCTCTATATAGTCTTGGGGGTTCAATATATAATAACAACAATGACTACTATGCATATACAGAAGATAAAAAAGGTGCAAACCTTAATGTAGGAAAGCAATTTACCAGACATATTAGCGGAAGTGTAGGATACACTTTGGAAAACACTAAACTTAGTGATCTTGATGCTTCTCTTGATCCGATTCTTTATCCCGAGGAAACAACTCTGAAAAGTGCTGTCACAATATCTGCAAAATATGACACTACAGATGCATATTATTTACCAAGACACGGTATGGAAGCTATAGCAAGTATGGAGTATGCCGGAATCGGAGGAGATGACAAATATTTAAAAAACTATTATAAATTTTCTTATTTCTACGGACTTGAAGATTTGATAGATTATGATATGATTTTAAGATATAAAGCTCAACTTAAACTTGCTTTTGACAATGGATATTTGCCTATAAACGAAAAAATCTATATGGGAGGCTTAACAACCGTTAGAGGGTACGAAAGCAATTCATTATCTCCTGAAAATAGTGCCGGTACACTTATAGGTGGAAAAAGAATGTTTTGCAATAGCATAGAAGCTAGCATTCCTTTGGTAGAATCTATGAAAATGAGAGGTCTGTTATTTTTGGATTATGGTTTTACCGGAGATGATTCTTTTGATATATCAAGAGGAGGAACAGGACTTGGTATCGAATGGACATCACCTCTTGGAGCAATCCAGCTAATTTTTGCTACACCTATAAACGATAAACCGGGGGACAAAACCTCAAGTTTTGAATTTTCAATGGGTAGAAGATTTTAACCTACTTGCATTCAAGAATTATCGCTATAGGAAACGGTTTATATAACTCTTTTATACATTCTAAAGAGAGATAATCACCTTCACTCTTTGGAGTTATAAAAAGAGTACTGTTTTCAAATCTAAGCATATATTCGCTACTATCTAAATTTTTATGCAAACATTTACTAAGAGAAAGTATAAAACTAAGCCATTTAACACTTTCCAAATTCGGGAGAATATCAAGATAATCTTTCAATTCACTCTCTTTGGGTAATTTTTTATCTTGATAAAGTACTATAAAAGCTATCAACAACTTCTCTTTGTGTGTATATCCATAATTTAAAGCATTAAGTATCAGATAAAACGAGTGTTCATTTTGTCTATAATAGTTAATGCTTGAACCTATAGATAAAAGTTTTGCAGAGATAGACAACTCTTTTTTATAATTATCATCTATATCATGCAGTACTTTTAATATATCAAAAATTTGCAAAGATGTTCGTTTTAGCGAATTGGCATATTTTT
>JAMOOV010000027.1 GCA_027065125.1 Campylobacterales bacterium
ACAGTACCAAAAAACATAGAAATTTCATAGAGAAGCATAACCTTGGCATTACACTTTTGAGTGATGAGAGTACAGATATGATGCAAAAATACGGTGTGTGGCAGTTAAAGAAAAACTATGGTAAAGAATACATGGGTATAGTACGTTCAACATTCATTATAGACCCCGAAGGAATTGTACGAGCAAAATGGGAAAAAGTTCGTGTAAAAGGGCATGTCCAAGAGGTAAAAGAAAAACTTCAAGAACTAAAAAATAAAAGGATATAATAAGAGATGACAAATTTTACATTTTTGGAAGTGGCAGACAAAGAGTTGCTAGATAAGGTTTTTGTATTCAGGTATAAAATACTGAGGGAAATA
The DNA here is from genome assembly GCA_027065125.1 of Campylobacterales bacterium. Lineage (GTDB taxonomy): Bacteria > Campylobacterota > Campylobacteria > Campylobacterales > JALSKU01 > JALSKU01. The sequence goes on from JAMOOV010000027.1 coordinate 360, forward strand.
TATCCGGAATATCTGGAAAAAAGTGCTCTTAAAGATGAAAAAGAGTATGACAAATATGACGCATATTCGGTACATTTTGTGGCATTGGATGAAGAAGAGAATGTCTGTGCAACAGTACGCTTGATTTATAATTCTCCCATTGGATATCCGACACAAAACAGTGCAAGGTTTGACAACAGTATGTTTGAGAGGGATAAACTCGGAGAGATGTCACGAATATTTGTAGATAAAAAATATAGAAGTATGAAGACAACAAAAGTTATTATAGAAGCGGTAAAACATTATATGTATGGTAAAATGTTAGAAGAGGGAATAGAATATACATACGGAAATCTTGAAAAAAACTTTTTACGGTTGTTAAAAATATACAAAATGCCATATAAACCGGTAGGAAAGCTTCAGCAGCATCAAGATTTTGGATGGCGTTACCCTTGTATTTTATATACGAAAGAACTTGGGTGTGCCAATCCCGAATTAGTAAAATTATGGGGGATAATGGAGTGAAGCGCAGCATACGACTTTTTTTACTTGTCTGTCTGGCAGTACTGCAACTGCGGGCAGAAGATTTGCTCTCTTCTATTATGACAGATATGAAGCAGTTTAATGAAATTGCTACACAAACAAAACAAAATGAACATTATCAACCCTATATTGTCTCTGTCTTTGAAGCAAAAGAGTTGGAAAAGCTGGGTGTGTCGACACTTAAAGAGGCATTGTTACTTGTTCCGGGTGTAGATATGGCTACTGATAATTTCAATAACCAGACACCGATTTTCAGAGGTTCCAACCCTTTTGCCTATGGACAGTCCAAACTGGTCATAGACGGTGTTTTAGTAAACAATCTTTTCTTTGATTCTTATTCCGAATATCTTTCCATGCCGATAGAGATGATAAAACGCATAGAGGTTATCAGAGGACCAGGGAGTAAAGTAGACGGGATTAATGCCTATGCCGGATTTATTAATGTTGTTACATATGCGGAAGATTTTGAAGAATTTGAATCAAATGACAAAGTTGTATTTAAATATGGATCGTATGATTACAGAATGGGCGGTTTTGTAAAAAACTTTAAAAGCAAAGACTTTAAGACACATATAGATTTTTATTACCAAAAAGACAATAAAAATATATCTTCTGGTCCGGACGGACTCTCTCAAGGTGCGTTAGGTCCGGCAAACATAGCTTTGTCTCAGTCCGGTGAGGCTCCCCTATGGCTTGATGAATATTCTCTCGGACTGGATGTAAGGTACAAAGACTTTAGACTCAAAGCCCGTATGTTGCAACACAAACAGGGAAGCGCCTACGGGATCAACCTTACCCTGCCTCAAGAGAGTGATAGAATGAAACTGCCGAGTTACTATGCTGAACTGGGATATATGAAAAAGATACACTCTTTTAAATTGGACATAAAAGCAGGAGTAAAATACAATGCGTTTGATTCAAAAGCAAAACTGGCACCTGATAATTTAGTTTTAGGCAGTGTAGTATTTCCTGATGGTATTTACGGAGAGCATTATGCAAAGCAGAGAGTTTTGTATCAGTCTACGTATGTGAAATACAGCGGAGTTGCAAAACATACCATTACAATAGGTTACAAAGCAAGACAGACGAGAACGATTCAGATGAGTTCGAAACTCTCCAATCTTGCTACGGGTGATGCAACTTTGGTAGATTATACGCTGACACGGCCTTTTTTTGATAAAGATGCTTCACGGGATGTTTATACGCTCTTTTTTGGAGATGAATACAATGTTAATACTAAGCTAAGCATTTTATACGGTATAAATTATGAACAGACTTCTTATGAAGATGCAGGTTTTGAGCCAAGAGTATCTTTGGTTTACAGTAAAGATTTTAAAAATATATTTAAAGCTATATATAGTTGTTCTCATAGAAATCCTTCGTGGCAGGAGATGTTTACGAAAAATAACCATGCAAGAGTCGGCAGTACAGACTTAAAACCAGAAAAAGTAACGTCGTATGAATTTTCATATATAAGAAATTTTACTAATGAGTCCTATTTGCAAAGTGATGTTTTTTATCTCGTAAACAAAAATCAAATATATAACTCTGCTACTGATCCGGTATATAGAAACAGTGCAAAAACAGATATATATGGTGTAGAGTTAGAATATAAAGGGCATATATTCGCTAATGATAAAGTGTATGCAAATTATACATATTTGGACGGTAGATACAGTACAGATGGAGGAAAAAAGTATAATTTGCCAAATGTATCACATCACTTGGCAAAAGGGTACTATATTTATAGTTTTAGCGGTACTTTGTCTTTGGGGTCAACTCTCAAATATGTCAGTTCAAAAGACAGAGCAAAGGGAGATGCCCGCTCAAAAGTAAAGGCATACACAACTGTAGATACATCACTTAATTATAAGAACAGGCATTATAACTACACTGTAAATGTGAGTCTAAAAAATATATTTGACACTGATGTTAGGTATCCTTCTCCACAAAATACTTATGTCGATGATTATGCACAGGCGCGTAGAACTTTTTTACTGACGCTGAAAAAGAGTTTTTAGATGATACGAGCACTTTTATTTTCTACTTTATTGATTCAGTTACTTTTTGGATATAACTATGATGATTTAGTACTCAAAGCACAGTCATCAATCTTTCCAAAAATAATGCTGCTAGATAAAAAAGTACAAAACAAGCTCATAGATAATAAAATAATTTATACAATTGTATATGATACAAGTGATTATGAAACGGCTTTACATGTAAAGGAATATATAAATACCACTTTTAAAGGTTATTTTGGTAAGTACCCGTATAAAATAAATTTAGTGGATTTTTCTCATCTTTCGCCAAATACCGAGGCATCAGCTTTGTATGTCCTAAAATCATCAACAGACAATATTAAAAAAGCTGCAGATATTGCCTTTCAAAAAGGAATCGTCAGTTTTTCTTATGATGTAAATAATTTAAAAGATGGTTTGGCATTATCTTTAATGATAGAAAAATCTACGATACTTTATCTTAACAAAAAATATCTTCATGTAAAAAATATTGATTTTATTGATTCCTTACTTTCTATGGTAAAATTTATAGATAAAAACAGTATTTGATTTTATTTTTATGCTAAAATAAGGAAAAGATAGCAATTGTAGGAACAATTATATGAAACTAATAAAATTTGAATCACTTTCATTTCGTATTATGAGTTCTATTATTATAGTTTCCATTATTACAATTATGGGGGTTTTTTTTGCATTTGAAAAAATAAACAAAGAAGCTTTTTATAATGTAGAACTGCAAAAAGCAACCCTTATAGTAAAAACTATAGAGCCATTGATAGCCATAGATATGTATTTGGGAA
>JAMOOV010000028.1 GCA_027065125.1 Campylobacterales bacterium
GGCTACGGTATTTACAATATCTTCTACAAGACAACCTCTGCTTAGATCATTAACCGGTTTTTTAAGCCCTTGAAGTACCGGTCCTACGGCTATGGCATTGGAGCTTCTTTGTACTGCTTTATAAGTATTGTTGCCGGTATTTAGATCAGGAAATATAAACACTGTTGCCCTGCCGGCTACTTTTGAGTTTGGTAATTTTTTCTTTGCAACCTCTTCGTCTATGGCAGCATCATACTGTATAGGTCCTTCTACAAGCAAATTCGGACGCAATTTTTTAACTATCTTGGTAGCCTCAGCAACCTTTTGCACATCTTCTCCGCTTCCCGAATTTCCCGTAGAGTATGACAACATAGCAACTATCGGTTCTATGCCGAAAAGTTTAGCAGTATCGGCTGAAGAGATAGCTATCTGAGCCAACTGTTCGCAATCGGGATCACGATTGACCGCGCAATCGCCATAAACTAAAACTTTTGTATCCAAACACATAAAAAAGACACTTGAAACGATAGATACACCCGGCTTTGTCTTGATGATTTGAAGAGCGGGTCTTATGGTGTCGGCAGTAGTATTGTTTGCACCACTCACCATCCCGTCAGCATCGCCCATATGTATCATCATAGTGGCAAAGTAGTTTTTATTGTTCAAAATATCATAAGCACCCTCTTCCGTCATACCTTTATGTTTTCTAATCTCATAAAGTTCTTTAGCATATTTATGCCTAAAAGGTGAATTGTGCGGATCGACTATCTCAATGTTGTCTCTCAAACTGATACCCAAAGATGAACATCTTGATTTTATCTCTTCTTCTTTTCCAAGTAAAACTATATCTACAGCTCTTCTTCTTTGGAGTATATCGGTAGCTCTAAGTATCCTTTCATCTTCACTTTCGGGTAAAACAACTCTTTTTATATTGGATCTTGCTTTTTCAAACATTCTATACTCAAACATTGCGGGAGTTATTATAGAGGATGAAGAGGTGCTTTCTATCTTCTCTTCTATATGTTTCAAATTTATATAGGTATTGAAAAGCCCTTCGATAATAGCTATCTTATTTAAGCTATCCGGCATTATCTTGGCTTCGGTTTGATTTATATTCATGGCGGTTTGAAATGTATCATCTTTAGAGCTAAGTATCGGTATCGTAAACTCACCCATTCCCTCTATGAGTTTCATAAATATCTCATCGGGAATATAACCTCCGGTTAAAACTATCCCCGATATAGATGGAAAATCTTTCGAAAAGTTTGCAGTTATAGAGCCGAGTATCATGTCAAGTCTATCTCCAGGGACTATGATAAGATCACCATCTTCAAGTCTCATTAAAAAATGATCCAAATTCATTGCGGCTATCTTGGTTTGTCTGACCGATCTATTCATGTCTTTATCGTTGCCAAAAACTTTTTTTGCCACTATTTGATCTCTGACTTCCTTTATAGTCGGATAAGATAACTCTTTGACCTCAGGCAATAGATATATAGGTGAATCTTTGGGGGTTAAAAATCTAATTTTATTTGTCAAATCTATCAAAGATTTTTGATCAAGTCTATTTATAAAAGTAGCAAAATGAGTACAGCCCTCCTCTTTTATCGTTTCAATTTCTATCTTTGCTTCTTCCCAAATCTCTTGCGATAGCTTATTTTTACCGCTTAAAACTCCTACTACCGGACTTCCTATGTTTTTAGCTATTTCAAGATTTATATCAAAATCGACAGTAGAGGTAAAAAGAGATTTGCTTATGCCTTCACATAAAATAAAATCATACTCTTTTTCAAGCATTTCAAATTTTTCTATGATTTTTTCAAATAGATAATTTTGTCTATTTTGTGCTATCAAACTTTCTGCTTCAAGTACGGTAAAAACATAAGTATCTTCCGGTCTCATTTTAAGATGGTATCTTTTTGTCATAAAAATTATATCATCATCTTCTTCGGGGGAATTATATGGAATAATTGGTCTAAAAAATGCAACTTTTTGCAGTTTTCTTTTTAGTATATCCATAAACCCCATAGAGATCACAAGGCTACCGGCATTTTTTTCCAACGAAGCTACAAATAAACTTTTTATTTTCATCTTTTTTTCTCCAATATATGTAAATATTCATAAGTTTTATCGGCTTTATGATTTCTATTAGTAGTTTTATCAGCTTTAAATCTTTGATACTCTTGTGCAATCAAATCATATCTACCATATTTTTTCATTATTTTTTGAATATCTTTTTTACTCATTAAACCTTCATTATTATAGCTTAAAAATATATATTTAAAGTCTGCTTTTTTTACAAGTTCTTTAAAACTGTTGGCTACTTCATTTTTTTTGCAATAGTTTGAGCGATTATATTTCGGAAGTCCTGTTTTACCTTTTGGCTCAAATGGTTTATATAGTGCTATAGTATTGAGCAAATGATAGTTTGCACCATATTGTCTTTGATTGTATGGTGGATCAAGATAGAGTATATCACCACTTATTTTTTCAACAAGAGAGTTACTATCTTCATTAAAAACTTGATGGGGGTTCTCGTTTATTGTAAATTCTGCATTTTCTAAGAATAGATCTTTTTGAGCCGATTTTTTAATATGTTTTAAAAATGCTCCATAAACTGAAGCAGTATTTGCTACCTTATCAGCACTTTCAATCAAACTTGCTAATAAAAAATAGTACAAATTCTCATCTATTTGCTTATCTTCATACCACTTTTGTATTTGAGTTCTTATAGTATCTATTTTTTTACCATTTTCGTCTTTAAAATATTGTCTTTTGCTACCGCTCCTCATACAATAGTTTTGATATATAAAACCATTATCTATCAAAGGTAAGTTGTTAAGCTCTTCAATGTATTTTTCTTTATTTTTTATCTCTTTATGATTTTCGATATAATTTTTATTTAACACATAGCTATAATATTCTAAATCATTTGTTATCACTTTTTTGACATCTTTTTTAAAAGTTCGTCCAACTATACCGGTCCCTGCAAATATATCACAAAAGATTTTATCACTTAAATCATTACCGATAACATTTTTTATCTCTTGTTTTATCCAAGACGATAGCTTAAATTTACTTCCTATATAATTCATTTAAATCTTTGCTCTCATTAAGTAAGTTATAATCTCTTATATAAAAAATTTCCATTACCAATAATTATATTATGAGAATATTTCTTGAAAAATTTTTTGATAAAAAACTGCTTAACATTTTAAGTAAGTAGCTTTTAATAATATGATTATACATAATATTTCTTACATATCCGTTAATTCTATCTTTCAAATCTTACCCCAAATTAGATTTTTATGAAGGTTGTTTCTGTACACCAATCTCTTTATTATACAATTTGCTATTTTTAGATAAAATACGATTTTAAAATTTCATAATTTTCAAGGAGTTTATATTTTAACTATAATCAAAAAAGAATTTATTTTTTTTAGCTGTTTGGCATTGTTATTTCTTTTGACATTAAATAATCCAAAAGAGATTTATAATTTTTATAATTATATAAATTGGCCTACAATTAGAGCTTTATTTATATTATTAGTTTTAACAACTGCCATAAAAATATCTAATTTTTTTGATATTTTAGCCGTTAAATTTATTACTATTTTTAAAAA
>JAMOOV010000029.1 GCA_027065125.1 Campylobacterales bacterium
AGAAAAAAGCGTAAAGTAAGCCAGTTAAAACTTGCTCAAATTCTCGGCCATAAATCACCTAATTATGTTGCAAAAATTGAAACCAGAAAACATGGTGTTCACTACAATTTGGAACATCTTTACAAGATTGCTTCTGAGTTTGAAATAGAAGTATCTGTTCTTATTCCATCAATAAATCAAAAGTAATTTGTCCGCCACTACTCACTGTCGTTCATATATAGCTCGATTATATCCCCTGCCAAGGGACAAATATAGCTAATTAGTCGTTATATACAGCCAAAATGTCCCCTGCTGAAAAAAACCGTACCACAACCGTTCTTTGTAAAGCCCTATATCAGATACTTTTAGAAAATTATGAGAAAAAAACGAGATATAAATTTAAACAAACTCTATTTTTGAAGCCAAGAGTTTAAAATAATCTTTTGACCAAAAATCAAAGACACTTTTGTCTTTTACAAATGGCCTTACTTCATTGACAGCTTGCTCAATATTTAAAGAATCAATTTTGGTATTTAAAAGTTCTTGGAACTTCTCTTTACTTAAAGGCTGTTCACTCAAGTCTCCACTCTCAATCATTCTCTGTCCAAGATGTTCCAAATTGAGTTTTACACCTTTTTTAACATACCACTCAAAATCAAACCAATCTCTCCCTTTGACTCTGTTTTTCCAAGTTCTAAAAAGGAGTGCATGCATCTTTCCTGCATAAAGATTGGGAAGTGTCATCGTTCTTACATTAAAAGTGATCGGTAGCAGCAGTGTTTTTGATTCACTCTGAAATTTTAGCGGTGGATTGGTATCGACCTCTATTTTTATTTTAAGCTTTACACCTGAATGAATGTTTTCTATCCCCTTAGCTTCAATACCAAGTGTATAGATAGCTGTATCATTTTTCAAAAAAGCAGAATCTATGTTGCCAGATCCACTTTTGAGTTTTTTACTTAAAGAGACAGGAATACTAAGTGCTTCAAATTCACCCTCAATGTATGGAAAATACTTTTCAATATCAAACTCCGGATCCTTTTGTAAAAGTGAAAAATCTAAATCCTCTGAAAACCTCTCAAGTCCATAGAGTATTCTCAGAGATGTACCTCCGTAAAATACTGCCTCTTTGAAAAAATCACCCCTGTAAAGCCCAAGAAGTGTAATCTCCTGAAATATCTCCTTGAGTGCATTTATCAGTTCATTTTGACTTTGTGGATTATATTTTTCTAACATCTGCTCTATTATGCTCATACCTGTAATTCCTCTATAATTTTTTGCAATAAGGCAATTTTTTTTGATTTTGTGACCTGAAAATACTCCCCAAATACCTTAATATCAGACTCAACCAGCTCATCTAAATCAATTCTCAAATCATCCTCCAAAAATGCAAACATTGCACTCTTGCTTCTAATGGGTATATCTTTTGTATAGTACACTTTATCGCAGAGTGCTTTTTCTTTTGATGCTATGATGAAATTGCCCCCTTTAGAGTCATGTATCTCAAGGGCAATATTATAAAGCTCTTTTTTTACCTGTTTGTAACTAAATACTCCCAAAGGTGTAGAGTAAGATTTTGAGCGTTTTGTTGTGGCTGATTGGATTGTCTGCACACTCTCAGGAATGAGTCCATGATACCAAAGGGCATAATCAAAAGAGATATATGACGGTCCTAAAAGCAGGTTTGCAATAATCTCTTTTGAAACTAATGCTTCATCATATACAGGATTATAAAGATACAAACCACTCTTTAGTGCAGTCAACATCCCTTTGTTTTTCATTTGGACTATCTTATCATTTATCCTGTTGTATCCAAGATTTGAGAGTATCTGCGAGAGAGTCGTATGTTCAATAATCCTTGATGGATATTTTTTTAACTCTCGCTCAAGTTCTCTTTGCATAATATTCCTTTTGCATAATAAATCTACAAAAAACCGATTTAATATGTAAGTATAGCATAAATCTACTCTCTTCTTTTGATTAATATTTGCACTATGTTTTCAAACCATTCAAGATCTTCATTGGTTGTTGCAAATTTTTCTATTATAAGTCCAAATGCAAAGGCATCAACTATATTTAATTTTGGATATTTCTTTTGCAGTTCAAGGACTCGTTCATTACTTCTACAACGCTTTAGTTTTTTCTTATACTTGTCATTGTATCGATCAAAATAATAGATACTTGTCCTTTTTAACTTATCTTTTCCTTCTCTGGACTTTGGTTGAATAATCTCTTTTGTGAAGTTTGTAAAGTATCCTCTAATGATGGAATATTTATGGTACAAATGCTGAAAATATGCTTTTTTGAGCCAGGTTTCTGCTATTTTTTCAATTTTGAGTTTACTTTTTTGGGCTTTAATGCCTTCTTTTTTATCCATTTCTTCGATAATTAATTTAATTTCTGTATCTTCTTGGATAACTTTTTTTAAAAATATCACGATAGCTTGCAATGATCGTTTGTCTTCATCATACAGTTTTGTCAGTGAATGATATAAATCATTAAGAGTATCTAATGAATAGCGATGAATATCTAGTAAAGAATTAGAATTTTTGATCATGATTTTTCCTCTGTATCTACTAACCATCTTGCAATCTCTTTTATTTTCCATCTCCGAGATGATTTGTTGGTGGCTCTTGTCCAAGTAGGAATAATCTTGTGTTCCTTGATAAATTTTTCCGAAAGTGCTTCTGAACCACTAAACAGTTTGGTAAATTTCGAATAACTCCACCCAATCGCCTGTGCTGTTTCTTTAGCATTGAGTTCTGTTTTTTTAAAGAGTTTATATAAAAACTCAAACATCTCTTTTTCTGTCATATCCAATCCTTTAATTGAAAAGGCCTTTTCTTTATTTTTTCGATCGATGTAAAAATAATACATATTTCTCTAGTAAAAAATTATTGCTTTTTTGCAAAAACACCCATGAAACTACTTATATAAGGCACCTTAAGGCAAATTTTGAAATTTTGAAATAATTTGTTATAAAAAGAAAAAATTGAGTAAAATATGAAATATTTGGAGGAGAAATGATACGAGCAATAATTATTGACTGGTTAAAAGAAAAGCAGAATTATATACGTTATACAGCTGGTGTTGATGATTTTTTTCAGTTTGAAGATAAATTAGCTAAAGTGTATGCCCATGGACGAGTGCATTACTCCGATTTGGAAGCAAGCGAATGTTATATTATTGAAAATTCTTTAGACGAGTTGCATAGTACACACAACTACAAACACAATTTTAAAAACTTTAATATACCAAGAATGGAGTATGTTTACGACAAAATAAAAATGTTTGATTATTCTAAAAGTTTGTCTTACGACTGGTCAGATAAGAACATATATATGGGGATAGACTTATTAAATCAATTACACCACAGTTATCACTCGAAAAACAAAGTTATAGAAAAGCTTCAAAAAATTACTTATAAAAATATACTTTCTAAAACCAAAGAAGCTGATATATCGCAAACAACAATACCTTAGCCAAAAAAATTAGCTAAAGCAAAGTTATAGTAATATTTTTCTAGCATGAAAAAAAATTACATAATCAAATAATAACCAAACTAAGTGAAATAATAGATAAAAGAACTCTTCAAC
>JAMOOV010000030.1 GCA_027065125.1 Campylobacterales bacterium
GATTGATTACTTTAAAAAAGAGAGAGCTTTGGTGCAGAAAACGATAGAGTTAAAGTTCCTAAATGAAAATCTTGAAAGATTGGTCTATGAAAAAGTTGAAGAGAATCGCAAAAAAGATAAGATGATGTTTCAGCAGTCTCGTCAAGCTCAAATGGGCGAGATGATAGCTATGATAGCTCACCAGTGGAGACAACCATTAAATGCTATAAGCGCAGCAATCACACTTATAAACCAAAAAGTACAAAAAGATAGGTTAGATGCCCAGACATCACAGAAGATAGCTTTAAAAATACATCAATATGTAGAGTATCTAAGCTCAACCATAAATGATTTTAGAAATTTTTTCAAACCTGATAAGGAGATGAGCGTTACTGACTTTGAGAGGATATGCCAAAAAGCATTGACTCTTTGTGAAGCATCTTTATCACATAAAGGCATCGAGTTAAATAAAAAAGTAGAAGATGTGAAGAAATTTATAGCTTACGAAAATGAACTTATACAAGTTGTGATAAATTTGCTAAAAAATGCTGAAGATGTTTTGATGGAAAAAGAGATTGAAAATCCAAAAATCGATATAGAGATTAAGGGTTCTGTTTTAAGCATAAAAGATAATGGTGGCGGTATTGCAGATGATATTATAGAGAAAATTTTTGATCCCTATTTTTCGACAAAAGAGAAAAAAGAGGGTACAGGTCTTGGATTGTATATGAGTAAAATAATCGTACAAGAGCACTGCAAAGGTAGCTTGAGTGTAAAAAATATCAAAGATGGAGCAGAGTTTATCATAGATATGTCCGAAGGAGGATCCGAGCTTGGAAAATAGATATAGTTTAAGAGATTTTGGCTACTACTTAAATATTTTTATATTGGCTCTACTCTATTTTTTATCCGGCAAAGTTAGCCTTTTGCTTCTAAATGGTCACCATATAATAAGTACAGGTGTTTTTGCTTCGGAGGGGATAGCTTTGGCATTTGCTCTGTATTATGGAAAAAATATCTGGCCGGGTATATTTTTGGGACAACTTATTTTGGCATTAAATAATGACATTGCTCTTTTGCCCTCTATTGAGATTTCCGCTATAAACTCTATGGAAGCAGTTATAGGGGTAGTGCTTTTTCAAAAATACAGATTGGATAAAAATTTAAAAAGCTTTAGAGATGTAATTGGATTGGCGATAATTATACTCTTTGTTTTACAGATTTTTAGTTCGGTTTTATCAAATATAGTGTTGCTTTTTCATACTCAGATAGATAGTGGCAGTTTTGTAAAATCTCTCTTTTCTTGGTGGTTTGGAAATGTGATGGGACAATTGCTTTTTACCCCTTTTGTGCTACTCTTGCTATTGAATCAAAAAAATATAAAATATATGCATTATCTACTTTATGGACTATTTTTTGCTCTATTTTTATATGCAATCGAAATTGTGCTTGCAACAAAAAGTCAACTTTTTCTTTTGAGTTTGACGATTCCTACCGTTATATATATAGTTGCTAAAAAAGGTATGGTGTATGGTACACTTTTTAGTGTAATTGCTGCAATTGTCTCTGCTTATTCTGTGCATTTGGGTATAGGTGCACTTTGTGTCGGTTCGGACATTGATAATGCTATAAACTACAATCTTTTTGTTTTGACTCATATAGTTATCGTTTTTACGGCAAATATATTGTTTCAACAACGAACAGAGCTTGAAAAGAGACTTCAGAAAAAAATAGAATATGAATTAGCAAAAAATAGAGAGCAACAGCTTTTGATGATGCAACAGAGCCGTCTGGCACAAATGGGTGAAATGATAGCTATGATAGCCCATCAGTGGCGACAACCTTTAAATAATTTGGCCCTTGCAAATCAGCTTTTGATTTCAAAGTACAATAAAAACAGACTTGATGACAAGACGATGGATTATTTCAAAGAGAATTCAAAAAAACAGATAGATTTGATGTCAACAACTATAGATGATTTTAGAAACTTTTTTAAATCTGAAAAAAATAGGGAAAACTTTTGTATCAATAGTGTAATAGAGAATATATTGGATATGACAAAAGCGATATATACAACAAGTGGTATCAAGATAAATTTCAGAGCAAAAGAGCTCTACCATTGTTACGGATATCCAAATGATTTGGGTCAAGCGATTTTAAATATCATAAATAATGCTAAAGATGCTTTAGTTGAGAGTGATGTTGAGGATAAAAATATAGATATAAATGTAGAGAGACTTGATGATGGCAAGATTGCGGTAAGTATAGCGGATAATGCAGGCGGAATTCCAGAAGATGTTATCGATAAGATATTTGATCCCTATTTTACAACCAAAGATAGTAAAAATGGTACGGGTTTGGGTCTATATATGACAAAGATGATTATACAAGAGAAACTAAATGCAAAGATAGAAGTTTTAAATAAAAATAGCGGTGCAAATTTTAAAATAATATTAAAAGGAGAAAAGAGTAGTGTTAAATAATTTTACTCTTTTATGTGTAGAGGATAATCTGGACGCCAGAAAGCAGATAAAGATGATGTTGGAAGATGACTTTAAAGAGATATACACAGCATCAGATGGCGCGGAGGGTTTTGAGCTATACAAAGATAAGAGACCAGATATAATTTTGACAGATATAAATATGCCAAATATGGATGGACTCTCAATGATAAAAGAGATAAGAAAACAAGATAAAGATCAACAAATAGTGATAATATCAGCTTTTGATGATAGAAAAAATCTACTTGAAGCTATAAATTTGGGTGGAAATGGTTTTATCTCAAAACCGATTGATGTGGACAAGCTATATGAGAAACTTCATTGTATAGCAAAAAAATTGCAAGCAAAGATAGATGCTCAAAAATTAAAAGCAAAAGAGATGGAGAATCTGTATAGATTGGCACATTATGATAATTTAACAAAAATACCAAATAAATTTTTGTTTGAAATAACACTAGAACAAGCCATAAGTAAAGCAAAAAGAGATGGTAAACAGATAGCACTCTTCTTCATAGATTTGGACAATTTTAAAAGTGTAAATGATACATATGGTCATAAAGCCGGAGATATAGTATTGCAAACAATTTCTCGAAATATCAAAGAAGTGATTAGAAGCGAGGATGTACTTGCTAGAAGAAGTGGAGATGAGTTTTTGTTGTTGGTGGAGGGAGTAAATAGTGAAAATGATTTGAATTTATTGGCAAAAAAGATTATCAAAGCAACTTCAGCTCCTATTAAATATTTGGAGAAAGAGATTAACATCACGGTAAGTGTGGGTATAAGTAGATTCCCACTTGATACAGATGTTGCCGAAGAACTCATACACTTTGCAGATATCGCAATGTATGAAGCAAAAAATAGCGGTAAATGTAACTATATCTTTTACCAAACCTTGCCGCAAAACCCTTGCCTTCAGACATAGGCGAGGATGGAGCAAATAGTAAGTAGTAAGTAGATTACTACCCACTCAATTATGCTATAATTCCATAAAAAGATAAAAAGGCTTTATCATGACTATCAGCGAAGTTTTATCAAAAAAGGGTTATAGGTTATATAGAGGTGTTCCTTTTATAGACAGAGAAGAGG
>JAMOOV010000031.1 GCA_027065125.1 Campylobacterales bacterium
ACCAGAATCAAACCTTGTAGGATCAAGACCAACTAATGAAATAATCTGCTTTTTATTAGCATCAGGATACTTCAAAAATAGGTGCAATAACACAATAGCACTTAATTCACCGATACCAAAAGTTCTCCATTGATACTGTTGTAATAGTAGCAGATCGTGGATTAAACTCTAAAAGCAATCTAAAGGCTATCAAAGATGCAGGATATGATTATATAGTAGCTTCAAAAATAAAACAACTACCAAAAGATATTCAAGAGGATATTTTAAATATCAAAAACTATACAAATATCATAAGTGATAAAGATAGTGAAGAGGGATTATACTCTTATTATATTAGAGATTATAAAAATATTGTTCAATATAAAGAAAAAGATACTTTAACAGACAAATTAAAAAATAAAAAGATAATCCTGCAAGAAAAACTTATCTGTACATATTCAGCCAAAAGAGCGAAAAAAGATAGATATGATAGAGAAAGAGGATTGCAAAAAGCAAATAAAATTATTATGGATAATTTAAAATCATCTATAACTTCAAATAGAAGTTTTAAAAAATATATCTTTAAAGCAACCAAAGATGATAGTTGTAAAAACTTTACTATGGGATTGGATTGGATAAAGATTAAGAATGATAAGAGATATGATGGATTTTATGCAATAACTACTTCAAAAAAAGATTTATCAGCTATGGAAATTATAGAAAATTATCACAATCTATATAGAATCGAAGACTCATTTAAAGTGTTAAAATCTACATTTGATACAAGACCTATATTTCACTATAAAGAGAATAGAATAGAAGCCCATTTTATAGTTTGTTTTATTGCTTTTATGATAGAAAGAGATTTAGAGATTAGACTTAAAAAGTCTAAATCTTTTAAAAAATATACTATTACTCCAAATAACATAAAAGAGGCTCTTAATTCATTGGAGGCATCTAAAGTTAAAATTGACAATAGAGTTTTCTACATGAAGTCTAACCATACAAATGAAAAAGATAAATTAAGATTAGGTAGAGATATTCATAAATTCTTACATATCAAGCAACTTAAAAACCTGACACAGGAAAATGAACTCATAGAGTTACTTCAATAAAACAATAATCAAATCATATAAGCTTTTATAAAAAAATCAACTGTAGTGAAAATCTGAACATTTTTTTTAATATGTTTGGCTATATAGAGGGGTTTATGAAGAGAGAAGTGTCAAAGATGGGAGGGTGTATGAGTTCTAATATTCTATTTTTCCACTCTTAGTTTTATTTGATTCTTATGCTTTTTAACTGCCTTAGCTGGTTTCATTGTTATTTCAGAAAACATTTTTACTATCGTAAAAAGCGATTCTCTTGTTTTGATTTTTATTATACTTTAAAAAAATAAATTTGTCTTTTTTCATGAGGTATTATAGCTCAAAATGTCAAAAAGACAGCAAAGGATAGTAGCACTTTCCTTTGCTGTTAAGATTTGGTTTTATCCTCCAAGATATTTTCTTCTAACTTCATCATTTCCAAGTAACTCTTTGGCATTATTCTCCAAAGCAATTTTACCATTTTCTAAAACATAGGCATAATCCGCTATCTTAAGTGCCGCAAAAGCATTTTGCTCCACAAGAAGTATTGTTATGCTCTCTTTTAGTCTTAATATGATCTCAAAAAGTTCGCCGACAATTTTTGGAGCAAGTCCAAGGCTAGGTTCATCAAGCATAAGTAATTTAGTTTCACTCATTAAAGCTCTGGCGATTGCCAACATTTGTTGTTCACCACCACTCATCGTACCCGCAAGTTGATCTTTTCTACTTGCAAGTCTCGGAAACATTTCATACATTTCATCTCTTAGAGTTTCAAAGTTTTCATCATTATTAAATGCACCCATTCTAAGATTTTCATCAACAGTTAGATTGATAAATACTCTTCTTCCCTCAGGAACAAGAGAAACTCCTCGTCTTATAATCTCGTGTGTTTTTAACTTGGCTATATCAACTCCATAGTAGTCAACAATACCTTTTTTCTTTACACTATTGACTATAGCATTTAAAGTGGAAGTTTTTCCTGCCCCATTTGAACCTATAAGAGTTACGATACTTCCCTCTTTTACATCAAAACTGATATCTCTAACCGCAGCAATAACACCATAATATACTTCTAAATTTTTTACTCTAAGCATGTGTAAAATCCCCCAAATAAGCTGCCACAACTTTTTCATCAACTATAGCATCGGCAGGTTTTCCTTCAAATATCTCTTCACCATAGTCAAGCACAAGCACTTTATCACACATATTGTTTACAAACTTCATATCGTGTTCTATTAAAAGTATAGTAAGACCATACTCTTCTTTTATCGTTTTTATAATATTTGATAAATCTTGAGTTTCATTAGGATTCATACCCGCTGCAGGCTCATCCAAAAGAAGTAGTTTAGGTTCAGTCGCCAAAGCTCTCGCTATCTCAACTTTTCTTTGATTTCCATAGCTAAGTGCCGTAGCATTATAGTCTGCATACTCAGCTATACCAAATCTCTCAAGTATCTCCATAGCAGCATTTTTTACCCTTTTTTCATTTGAAAAGTACCTTGGAAGTCTCAAAACCGCTTCAAAAAAAGTATAGTTCATTTGATTGTGAAAACCGATAAGTACATTTTCTAAAACTGTCATACTCTTAAATAGTCTTATATTTTGGAATGTCCTGGCTATTCCTTTTTGTACTATTATATTGGGTTTTAGACCGGAAATAGATTCGCTTAGAAAATGAACATCGCCCTCGGTTTGCTGATAATTGCCGGTAATGATATTGAAGATAGTTGTCTTTCCTGCACCATTTGGACCTATAAGACCAAATATCTCTCCCGATTTAACTCCAAAACTAAGATTGTCTATAGCTGTTACACCACCAAATCTCATAGTAACATTTTTAATCTCCAATATCATTTCTTAGTCCTTTTGAAAATCTCCGTCAACTCTTTATCTCCGAACAATCCTTTTCTTGCAAATAGCATCATCACGACAAGCAGTATCGCAAATACTACCATCCTAAGTCCCGGATGAGCACCCGTATGATAACCGAATATATCCATATCCTGATCCAAAAATCTAAGCCATTCACTTCCGCCCATCACAAGAATAGTTCCAAGAATTGCTCCGCTCATACTTCCAAGTCCACCAAGCACTATAATGATAAGAAGTTGGAAAGTTAGTAAAAATGTAAACTGGTTCGGAGAAATTGTTGTCAATAACGATGCCATCAAGCCTCCGCCTACACCCTCAAAGAATGCACTTGTCATAAAGGCATATGTTTTCATCCAAAAAGTATTCACTCCCATAGCCGTTGCAGCATCCTCATCATCTCTAACCGCCTTCATTGCCCTTCCAAACTTTGAATATATGATATTTATCATAACAACAAATGCTATGATAGCTATAAAGCCGGACCAGTACAGGTTGGTGACGGACGGTATATCGTTTAATCCCATTGCACCGTTAGTATATTTTGGATTATTCATTGCAAAAATTCTTATGATAAACCCAAATCCCAAAGTTACGATGGCAAGATAATCGCCTCTAACCCTAAACACGGGAACGGAAAGTATAAAAGCAAGTGCTGCCGCAACGATACCGCTCATTATAAGAGCAGGTAAAAAGCTAAGATGCATAGCCAAAACACTTGGAGCCGGATCTACAAGAGCAAACATATCTATTTTTGTATCTGTCGGTATCAAGAATAGTGCCGTTATATATGCCCCTATCGCCACAAAACCATTAGGCTCAAGCGAAAATTGACCTGCAATTCCATTTATCATATTGTAGCTAAGAGCCAATATAGCAAATATAGCTATATTATTAAGTATGCTTACCGTATATGGATCAAAATGGTTTTGAGCGAACCATATAAACCAGATGGAAACTACAAATAAAAAAAGTTGTATAAAATGTTTTTTTTCAATAACCATAGCCACTCCTTAAAACCTGCTTCTATCTAAATCTTGTCCCATGATACCCGTAGGCTTAAAAAGTAAAACAAGAATTAAAAATATAAAAGCGAATGCATCTTTGTATCCACCAAGCTCGGGCATAGAAGCAACCACAACTATCTCGGTAAATCCAAGGATAAATCCTCCTATAACCGCTCCGGCAACACTTCCGATACCGCCAAGTACTGCTGCTGCAAATGCCTTTAAGCCGACTATTATACCCATAAGTGGATCAATGGAAGGATAACTTACTGCATAAAAAACTCCTCCTATCGCTGCCAAACCGGAACCCATAGCGAAAACTATCATAATAATAAAGTCGGCATTTATTCCCATCAATTTTACGGTAGGTATGTCAAAAGCCAAGGCTCTAATCGCCATACCATACTTTGTCCTATAGAGTATCCACAAAATTATCACCAAGATAAGAAGTGTTACGATGGGGATTATAAAAACCGTAACAGGCATCATAACACTACCCAGCTTTATAACTTTTGTCAAATATGCAGGAGCGGCAAAAGCTCTTGGTATCCCACCGAACAATACATTAAAAAGATTTTCAAGAAAAAAACTTATACCTATAGCAGTAATCAAAAGAGAAATTTTGGGTGCTTCTCTTAATGGTTTGTATGCTATTTTATCTGTCAATATACCTACTATTATCGCTCCTAAAATAGCAATAACAACAGAAACTCCGAAAGGTACACCATTTGCATGTGCAAAATATGCAATGAATGCACCCACCATCATTATATCCCCATGGGCAAAGTTTATCAGTCTAAGTACACCATAAACCATCGTGTAACCAATGGCTATAAGGGCATACATGCTACCGAGACTTATCCCGTTTACCATTTGTTGCATAAAAGTTGAAAAATCCATCTTTAACCTTATTTTAAAATATAATTATAATCATATCTTAATAAGACATAATTCTTTTTTAATTTTTTAATTTTTTTACGATTTGTTTGTGATTGTATTGAAAACATATTTATTTTTGGGGAATTGCCCGGCATATAGCCGAGCAATTAGATTAAAATTTATGGATTAACAGTTGTTAAGTAGGCAAATTTACCATTTTTAACGACATTTACAACTGCTGATTTTACAGCATTGCCATTTTTGTCTATATTAATGATACCTGTGATACCATGATAATTTTTTGTACCTCTTAGGTTTTTATTTACACAAACTTTATCGGTTGGTTTTTTACCTGCATCAATACATTTATTCATGGCTAAAACAATCATACCGTATGCATCAGCAGCAAGTGCACCCATAGAGTCGGCAGCTTTGTGATATTTTTTATGGAAAGCATCAACATAAGCTTTAGCTTCCGGAGATTTTGCAGCCGCTTCGTTAAAGTGGTCAGTGTACATAAAACCTTCAGCAGCTTTTCCGCCTATTTTTATCAACTGAGGAAATCCTGAACCGTCACCACCTATAAATGGTGCTTTTACACCTACTGCTCTTGCTTGTCTGGCCAAAAGTGCACCCTCCGGATAGTATCCTGTAAAGTCGATGATTTGAGGATGAAGAGACTTTATGGTAGAAACTTGAGCATTAAAGTCTTTATCCCCTGAATTTATAAGTACTGTTTTCAATATCTTTCCGCCGCCTTTTTTATAAGCTTTTTTAAAAGCTTTTGAAAGACCAACTGAATAGTCTTGGGTAGCATCTGTAACCACAACTGCTGTTTTATAGCCTTTACTCAAAGCATAGTTTGCGGCAACTGCACCTTGAAATGGATCAATAAAACAAGCTCTTGTAACATAAGTTTTACCTTTTGTAACTCTCGGATTGGTTGATGCATGAGTTATCATAGGAGTTTTTGACTTATCGGCTATTGGAGCCATTGCCATAGAGTTAGAACTTGCAACTTCACCTAAAATTGCAGTTACATGATTTTTATCTATCAATCTTTTTGTAGCAGTAGCGGCCTCCACTTTGTCGCCTCTATCGTCAAGAACGATAAGCTTAATAGTATCTCCATTTTTAAGTTTGTGATTTTGCCCATAAGCAATCTGCAAACCGTTATTGCTTGTTTGACCAAAAGCAGCAATAGGTCCGGTCATTGGCAACACAACACCTATCTTAACCTCTTTTGCAACTAATGCACTGCTCACCAACAAAGTAGCCGTAGCTATACTTAATACTTTTTTCATTTACACTCCTTAAAATTTTTAATTATACACCTCAGCTAAAAAATAGCTAACAATTATACTAACAAGTTATAACTTGCAAAAAACTTATAAAATATTTTATTATAATAAAGTCACTAAAAAAATCAAAAACATTACTTTTTTACACACTTTTTAAATTTTATCGTTACTGACAACCCATACACTCCATGCTTCTATCCTCAACACCTTCTGCCTCTTTAACAGCTTCGGGGGATTGACTTCTTAGATAATAAGTTGATTTGATGCCAAGTCTCCATGCAAGAGAGTATATCTCATTTAAATACTTTCCACTTGCTTTGTCAAGTGTTATGAAAATATTCAGACTCTGACCCTGGTCTATCCATTTTTGTCTTATTGCTCCAGCTTTTACTATAAGAGTTTGTTCTATCTCATATGCCGGTTTATAAAATTGCCAAGTCTCAGGATTGAGATTTGGAACGACTACAGGTATAAGTCCACTTAAATTTTCCTCAAACCATTTTCTCTTATATACCGGTTCTACCGTCTGGGTAGTTCCGGTTAGTATAGAAATGGAACTTGTAGGTGCTATTGCCATTAGATATCCATTTCTAATGCCCGACTTTTTAACTTTATCTTTTAATTTTTGCCAGTCATATATATAGCCAAAAAGTCCACCTCTATCAGTCAATTTTTTTACCTCTTCATTGGCCATATCAATAGGAAATACACCCTGACTCCATTTTGAACCTTCAAACTTTGAGTATTTACCCTTTTCTATAGCAAGATTTGCTGAAGCCGCTATAGCATTATAACTAACCATTTCCATAGTTTCATCTATCTTCATAAAGTGTTCATAGCTACCCCACTCTATGCCGGCTTCCGCCAACATTTGAGCTTCACCCATAACACCAAGTCCTATCGCTCTTGTCTCTATATTGGTTTGCTTCACTTTAGAAAGAGGATAAAAGTTGAGATCTATAACATTATCCAACATTCTCACAGCTACGGGAATAACTCTTTCAAAATCCTCTTTTTTATTTATTTTAGACAGATTTATACTGGCCAAATTACAGACTGCTGTCTTACCGTCAAGCTTCTCTTTTTCCACTATAAAGATATTTTTCCCACCAATTTTATCAAGTGCAGTTATCTTTTTGGCCTTTTTTCTTATTCCATCATCTGTAATAATCTCTTCATCCTCTTCGTGCAAATCAAAACTCTTATCTTCATAGACTACTTTTATCTTATAGTGATTTGCATCAGTATTTTGAAAGATTTCTGTACACAGATTTGAACTTCTTATGATGCCGTCATGGTCATTTGGATTGACTCTGTTGGCATTATCTTTAAAACATAAAAAAGGAGTTCCGGTTTCGAAATAACTCAATAGCACTTTTTTCCAAAGCTCTTTTGCTTTTATACTCTCTTTTATAATATCATCTCTTTTTTCATACTCAATATATTTTTTCTCAAACTCTTCGCTGTGCAAATTTGATAATTCAGGTACATCAAAAGGATCGAAAAGTGTCCACAAGGCATCCTCTCTAACTCTCTTCATAAAAAGATCATTTATCCAAAGAGCAGGAAATAAATCATGTGCCCTTCTTCTCTCTTCTCCGGAGTTTTTTCTAAGATCCAAAAAGTCCATGATGTCTATATGCCAAGGTTCTACATATACTGCTATCGCACCTTTTCTGGTTCCGAGCTGATCCACGGCTATAGCAATATCATTTGCTATCTTTAAAAACGGTATAACACCCCCTGCAGCATTTTTATGACCGTCAATTTGTCCGCCCATACCTCGCACTTGATTCCAATCCCAGCCGATACCACCACCAAATTTACTAAGAAGTGCCATCTCTTTGAATGAGTCAAATATGCCCTCTATATTATCAGGGGTAGAGCCGATATAACAAGAACTAAGCTGATGTCTTGGAGTTCTGGCATTTGATAAAGTGGGGGTTGCTAACATAACTTCAAATTTGCTGATAAGATCATAAAATCTCTTCGCCCAACTCATCTTGTCAAATTCGTTTTGAGCCAAAAACATAGCTATAGCCATAAACATATGTTGGGGCAACTCTATCGGATTTCCTTTTTTATCTTTGATTAAATATCTATCATATAGTGTTTTTATACCAAGATATGTAAACTGCAAATCCCTTTTATAATCTAAATAGTCATTCAATTCATCAATATTATATTTTTCTTTTAATCCGGGAACTATTCTCCCTTCTTTCTCTCCTCTTTCAAAATAATCTCTTAAATGTATATATCCATTAAATCCACTTACTTTGTGATACAAGTCGTATATGAAGAGTCTTGCTGCCACAAAAGTCCAATTTGGTCTATCCACATCTATCTTATCTACTGCCGTTTTTATAAGAGTTTGCTGTATCTCCTCCGTTGTAATCTTATCTCTAAAGTGTAATTTCGCATCAACTTCAAGTTCACTTTGAGATATATTTTCTAACCCTTTAGTAGCTGCACTTGTATATTTTTGTATCTTGCTTATATCAAGAGCCTCTACTCTTCCGTTTCTTTTTATTACTGTTAACATTTCTCCACTTACCCCTTAAAAACTCTATCGAAAATTTTATCTACATTTTTTGTATAGTATTCATAGTCAAAACATTCTCTTATCTCTTTTTCGCTTAACTTTTCTCTCAGCTCTTTATCTTCAAGTAAATACTCCAAAAAGAGACTCTCTTCTTTGTCATTAAGTGCGGATTTGCCTTTTTGCAAATCTTCCCAAACTCTCATGGCATTTCTTTGGACAATTTTATAGGCATTCTCTCTACTTACACCTTTTAGAGGCAATTCAAGCAAAACTCTTTGAGAAAATACCAATCCTCCCGTTAAGTTTAGATTTTTCATCATATTTTCAGGATAAACCAAAAGATTTTTAACTATACCATTTAGTCTATTTAGCATAAAATCAGCAGTAACAAATCCATCCGGAAGTATAAATCTCTCAACCGAACTATGGCTTATATCTCTTTCGTGCCACAGTGCAACATTTTCCATAGCAGGAACGGCAAAACTTCTTATAACTCTACATAATCCCGTAACATTTTCACTTAATACCGGATTTCTTTTATGAGGCATAGCCGAGCTTCCTTTTTGTCCTGGACTAAAATACTCTTCAGCCTCATAAACTTCCGTTCTTTGATAATGTCTTACGGCAACCGCTATCTTTTCACAAGATGAAGCAAGCAAGGCCAAAGCATTCATTAGATTGGCATATCTATCTCTTTGAATAACTTGATTTGAAACAGGTGCCGGCTTTAGTCCCAACTCCTTACATACATACTCTTCAAGTTCGATAGGTAAATGAGCGATATTGCCCATAGCTCCACTTATCTGCCCCACGGAGATAAACTCCAAGGCTTGCTCTAAATTTTTTAAATTTCTATGTATTTCATCATGCCAAACAGCCAAAACAAGTCCAAATGTGATAGGCTCACCGTGTATTCCATGACTTCTTCCAACCATGAGGGTATCTTTATGCTCGTAGGCTCTTGCCTTTATAGACTCCATAAGTATTTTTACATCTTCAATTATCAATTCCAAAGAGTCTTTCATCTGCAAAGCTACTGCCGTATCGATGCAATCACTACTTGTCATACCATAATGAACCCACCTACTCTCTTCACCAAGACTCTCGGCAACACTTGTTAAAAATGCTATAACATCATGTTTTGTTGTTTTTTCTATTTCATCGATTCTTTTGACATCAAATTTTGCATTTTTTATAATCTTTTTGCAATCTTCATCAGGCACAAGTCCAAGTTTATTCCAGCCTTTTACTACAGCTTTTTCTACTTTTAACCATGCATCATACTTGGCTTGAGTACTCCATTTGCTTTTCATCTCTTCTCTTGCATATCTTTCTACCATATCAGCTTGCCTTTTAGAATATATTAAGACAATCATTTTATATAAATTTTGCTTTTAACTTGATAAATTAGTTATACAAATACCACTTTTACCAAGTAAAAAATATAGATATTTTTACTACAAAAAGACTATTGCACAGACAATAACATCTCCCTTGTCTGTCACTAAAAAATAGACTTGTATGAAGAAGGATATTGCTGTGCAGTAGCCTTATAATCTTACAAAATGAATAAAAAACAATTTTTTTGCAATTTAAAGAGTTTAAAGAGTGGTATTTTATTGACAATTAAGCAATTATCGTATATAATCACAAGCTCAAAATGAATTATGAGTTCTCTCGGGGTGTAGCGCAGTCTGGTTAGCGCACCTGGTTTGGGACCAGGGGGCCGAAGGTTCGAATCCTTTCACCCCGACCATTTAGTGTGGTGGGTGTAGCTCAGTTGGTTAGAGCATCGGATTGTGGTTCCGAGGGTCGTGGGTTCGAGCCCCATTACCCACCCCATAAGATTGAGCGCTCGTAGCTCAATTGGATAGAGCAACGGACTTCGGATCCGTAGGTTGAAGGTTCGACTCCTTTCGAGCGTACCACTCAACTTTTTCATTTTGATATGCGCTCGTAGCTCAGCTGGATAGAGCAACGGCCTTCTAAGCCGTAGGTCTCAGGTTCGAATCCTGACGGGCGTACCACTTACTATTGTTGTGCGGATGTGGTGAAATTGGCAGACACGCCAGACTTAGGATCTGGTGCCGCAAGGCGTGAAGGTTCAAGTCCTTTCATCCGCACCATCTTTATCTTAAAATTTTTTTAGATTTTAACAATATAATTTAAATAAGCAACTATCTAAGTTTTTCATTATACTTTTCCACCAATAATTCATCTATGGTTTTAGGTTTAGATAGATAATATCCTTGAGCATAAGTAACATCAAAATTTTTTAATAACTTCAAAACTTTTTTGGTTTCGACAAATTCTCCAACGGAGTATAGTCCTAATGTTTCGGAGAGTCTTGAGATAACTTGTACGATTTTTTGACCAAATTCATCATCGTCAATATTCTTTATAATCTCTCCATCCATTTTTAAAACTTTCAAAACTCCCTCTCTCGCAAGATCGGATACGGTTTTTAAAGAGGAGTATCCACTACCAAAATCATCGACAGCAAAATGTATATCATATTCTTTATGAAGTTTTAGTATATTGTCGATATTTTCTATTATATTTTGCTCTGTTAACTCAAAAATAACTTCACAATCTTTAAATTCGTTTAGAAATCGCTTGATAGTATTTTTATATTTGGAATTAAGCAAAGATTTATAACTAACATTAACAAAAAGTTTAGATGCCACCTTTATAATTTTTTCCTTTTTCTCTAATAATATCTCAAGAACAAGATTGTCTAAAACTTCTATCTTGTCGATACTGTATATCGTATCTATAAAAGAACCGGCAGGTATCAGTTTGTTTCGATCTTTTATCCTAGCAAGAGCCTCAAGAACTTCTACTTTGCCATTTTTTGTATTTACGATCGGCTGAAATACTACATCCATCTCTTTATTATTTAATTTTTTGGTAACAAAGTCTAAATCGGAATAGGATTTGTTTAACCATTCGCAAAGTCTCTTTTTATCTTTATCAGAGCTAATATAGTAACTATCGGTTTTCTCTTTTGCTTCATCTTTTATGTAAAGCATGAGTTTTGTAAGTTCGTCTCTATTTTTTTCATAGAGATCTTGTAGAGATAGTGTGGCTATAGTTGATCTTATCTCTATCTCTTTTGAATCTATATGATATGTATTATTTACAATTTTATACAAATTATCATTTAAATATTTTATTTTTTCATCATTTAATCCTACATTTAACATATAATAATCTGCTGTTGAACCCTTTATCAAGAGTATATCTCGCTCTTTGTCGTGGACCAATTTTTGAAGTTTTTGATCTATAATTTCAAGTACTTTGTTAATAGTAAGTTCCCCATAATTGGTATTTAAAAATTTTAATTTCTTTATATCTATCAGAGTCAAACTCATATTTGGTTTATTGTAACAAAGCAATTCTACAAGTTTAAAAAAGCTCTCTTCAAGATTGTTGTATGTAAGAAAATATAGTTCAAGTATAGTTTTATCAAAATTTACTATATTTTCAATAAGCTCTTTATAGACGATATAGGCTTGATAGTACTCTTTTCTTTGATAGAAAAGATAAAGTGCATTTGCATTTTTGTGAACCATGTCATGAATACTGTGCAAATGATCACATAGATTTGTATCCATACAGACCATTAGGGATTCTGGGTAGTCAAGATATTTATTAAAATTACACTCTTTTGAAGAAATAAGAGGAAAATTACTCAGATCATCCTCTTTGATTGATTTTACCAGTTTATTTATCCATACTGAGTGAGCATTAAAAAGAAGATATTTTTGAAATTTTGTTTTATAATTTATTTTTGTATTTGAAATATCTTTTTTGATATATATTTTTGCAACCATATTTAATAAATTATTAATAAAATGTTCAATCTCAAATATTTTATGTTTATCATTAAGTTTATTTAAAAGTTTTTTTATTAAGCTATTTTTTAGTGTAGTAAGACTCTTATATACTATCGAAAATGGTATATCAAACTCTTTATAAAAGTTCCAGCAAAAGTTTTCATCTTTTATTTCATTTTTGTACTCTATAAAAAACTTATATAAAAGCTTTTTCTGTTTTTCAAGTATAGCATCCAATCTATCTTTTTTTACATATTCATATATAGTTTCATCTTTGATTATCTCTTTTTTTATATCATCCAATATTAAGGGAAGCTCTTTTTCTATAATCTCTAAGTATTCCATTTAAATCTCCTAAAATTATCTCGCTACTCATCTTTTATTATTAATTATACCTTTTTTTACTTAATATAATTATATCAAACCCACTCCGCTATATCGTTTACTGCAAATCCCGATAGTTTTTCAAGATTTTTTCTATATCCTCCAGCGGATCCTTGGATAATTGATCTATCATTTTTGTCATTTTGGGTGTTACTGTATTCTCTTCATGCCCCTCCATACAAAACTCTTTTTTTGATTTATATTTTACTATTTTCACCTGTAAAAACCAACTTTCTTAACTATTCTAAAAAGATTGCTTTAATGTTTTGCCAATATTTTTATCGCTAAGTTAAAATATTTATTATATTTTCCCATCTTTTTAACCGCTACTTCAACTATTTTTCTTATTTGTCAATTCAGTAGAATTTTTTAAAATATTTGATATGATAAATAAAAAATTTTAAACGGATAGATATGGACTATTTTGCAAAAAGAATCATACCTTGTTTGGATGTCAAAGATGGTAGAGTTGTCAAAGGTGTAAACTTTGTCGGGCTTAAAGATGCGGGCGATCCTGTCGAGGTTGCCAAAAGATATAACAAAGAGGGAGCCGACGAGATAACCTTTCTTGATATCACGGCAACTCATGAAAAGAGAGATACCATAGTCGATATAGTCAAAGAGGTTGCAAAAGAGGTTTTTATACCCTTGACTGTGGGCGGTGGCATCAGAAAGCTTGAAGATATATATGCACTTTTAAATGTAGGTTGCGATAAAGTCAGCATCAACTCAAGTGCCGTTAAAAATCCGGACTTCATAGATGAAAGTAGCAAGAGATTTGGCTCTCAATGTATTGTTTTGGCGGTTGATGCCAAGAGAGTAGGGGACTCTTGGAATGTTTTTGTAAGAGGTGGCAGAGAAGATACCGGGCTTGATGCGATAGAGTGGATGAAAGAGGGTGTAGATAGAGGAGCCGGAGAGATACTTTTGACATCCATGGATGCAGACGGCACAAAAGCGGGATATGACAATGAGCTAATATCTTTGATAAGCTCTCTTGTAGATGTGCCTATTATCGCCAGTGGCGGTGCCGGGACTATGGAGCATATAAAAGATACTTTTCAAAGCGGTGCCGATGCGGCTTTGGCGGCTTCGATATTTCACTATAAAGAGATAGATATCATGGATCTAAAAAGGTATCTAAAACAAAACGACATTCCCGTGAGACTATGATAGTTTGTGCAGGTCAAAACGAAACCATAAAGGGTGCCGTTCCGGTCGGTATAGGGCTTGTGCAAAGTGCTATCAACTTAACGAAACTATGTATGAAAAATAGACCGAAAGAGTTGATATTTGTAGGCAGTGCGGGAAGTTACGGTAGAGTCGGTTTGTTTGAAAAAGTTGTGGCTTTTGAGGCTTACAATGTAGAGGTATCATATCTTGACAACCTATCATATACTCCTCTAAAAGAGTTGATAAATGACAATGTTTCATGTGAAACAAATATAAAGATAAACAGTAGCAACTATATTACTACAAGCAAACAGCACTCTAAAAAGTTTTTACAGCTTGGTTTGGATTTGGAAAATATGGAATTTTACTCCATCTTGAGTGTCGCAAAAAGCTTTGGCATAGATGTAAAAGGCGAGTTTGTGGTGACGAACTATTGTGATGAAAATGCTCATAAAGATTTTATAGCTCATCATGAAAAAGCTAAAAAAATAATGGAGGAAATAGTTGCAAAATATCGATAAAAGATCTATAATGGACTTTACAAAAGAGGAGTTGTCTTCTGTCGTTAAGCCTTCGTTCAGGGCAAAACAGATATATAAATGGATATATGCGAGTTATGTAGATAGCTTTGAAGAGATGAAAAATCTCCCTAAAGATTTAAGAAAAGAGCTTGATGATAAGTTTGTGCTTTCTCCTTTGAAGATATTGGCAAAAGAGCAGAGCAAAGACGGTAGTATAAAGTATCTTTTTGGATTACAAAACGGCTTGAGTATGGAAGCGGTATTGTTGCCGATGAAAAAAGAGATAAAAGACGAGGAGGGCAATATAGTCCAATCCTCAAAATACACCATCTGTATATCTTCTCAGGTAGGGTGCAAGATGGGTTGTGCTTTTTGTCTAACGGCAAAAGAGGGTTTTAAACAAAATCTAACATCCGGAGAGATAGTAGCTCAAGTTCTTGAGATAAAAAAGGATCAAAATATAGCTCCGAATAAAAGAGTAAATGTTGTATATATGGGTATGGGCGAACCGCTTGATAACTTGGATAATGTTGTCAAGGCTATCAAGATATTTTCAGATCCTGACGGACTATCCATATCTCCAAGAAGACAAACCGTCTCAACAAGCGGTTTAGCTCACAATATCAAGAAACTCGGGGAATTAAATCTCGGAGTTTTGCTTGCCATATCTCTACATGCTGTCGATGATGAAATGAGAGAAAAGCTCATGCCGATAAATAAAGCTTACAACATAGCCGCAGTTTTGGATGCTGTTAGAGAGTTTCCGATAGACCAAAGAAAAAGAGTGATGTTCGAATATCTTGTCATAAAAGATTTGAACGATGATATAAAGAGTGCAAAAAAACTTGTAAAACTGCTACACGGCATAAAAGCAAAAGTCAATCTTATATATTTCAACCCGTATCCAAATTCGCCGTTTCAAAGACCAAACGAAAAGGATGTGATGAAATTTCAAGCATATTTAAGAGATCATGGTGTAACTTGTACGATAAGAGAGTCAAAAGGTTTAGATATATCTGCTGCTTGCGGACAACTTTATGAGAAAAATAGCAATACGAAAAAGGGGATATAATGGGTGGTTTTAGTGTTGTGGATTGGGCGGAAGTTCTCATCATAGGACTTGTAATAGTTGTAGGTTTAGGAGGGATTTTAAAGGTTATAACTGCCAAGGATGAGTAGATACGGGAAACGAGAGACGGGAAACGAGAGAGGAGGGACGAGATATAAGAACGAGGAACTTTAAATCGTCTTTGAACGGTTTTGTGAGCGAATGATTTGGCGAGGATGACAAATTCGCTCGAAAACTTGGAGGATTTGCAAGGATGTAAATCCGAGAATGAACGAAAAAGATGATACAAAGTGTGAAGCGAGGTGTGAGAGGGAGGAGAGTGTATTAGAAAAGATTTTCTATCGTAACATCATAAACCCTCAGGTTTGAAAAAGTTTGTTTCGAGACTATCTTGAAACGGTTTATATACTCAAGTTCTATACTATAGGCATGAAGTAAAAGTCTATCCGAGCCGGTTATGGCTATCCTCTCATCCAAAGAGAGTTTTCCATCCAGATATGCCTCCGCCTCTTCAAAACTTCTGCCATAAATCGGATCTCCTATGATAGGATGTTTCACATGAAACAAATGTACTCTTATCTGGTGTTGTCGTCCCGTTAAAGGTATGGCCTCTACAAGAGTAGCATCCAAATTTTGAAAATATTTTTTAGGCTTTATAATGGTTTGAGCTTTTTTCCCGCTCTTGTCTATCTTCACCTTTATCTTTACACTTCTATAATCGCGATTTAAAGCGATAGGTTCATCGATAAAAATCTCTTCATCAATCTTGCCTTTCACTATGGCGAGATAACTTTTTTTGATAAGTTTTTTTTGAAACATATCTTTTAGATTTATCTCCGTTTTTTTATCCTTTGCGGCTAACACTAACCCGCTTGTTTCTTTGTCAATTCTGTGTGCGATATTGGCATCAAGTCCGAAGTGGTGTTTGACTTCATCTGTTAGTGTATATGCACTATTTCTATTTTTAGGGTGTACTAACATACCGCTCGGTTTGTCGAAAAAAGCCAATTTTTCGCTTTGAAATATCGGTTTTAAGCCTTTTGAGTTTGGTTTAAAAATAACTAACGACATCTTTCCCGTTAGAATTGCTGATTTGTTCGCAACTAACCTATCCTCACAAAAGAGTCTGCCTTTATCGATATATCTTTGGGCTTCTCTCATAGGACACTCTAACATATCCATAACAATTCTAAAAGCCCTTGTCTCTTTTTCGATAAAAAAATTCACCTTTTCAAATGCCAATTTTTTTCCTTATATCATATCAAGAGGGCTTTTTAATTCATTTTTGCTAAGCTCTCTAACTATATGGATATATATCATAGTAGTCGATATATCTTTATGCCCTAAAAGTTCTTGGATAGTTTTTATATCTATGCCGGATTGGAGTAAATGTGTAGCATAAGAGTGTCTAAAGGTATGGGCAGAAACTCTTTTTTCTATTTTTGCTCTATTTGCCACTTGTTTTATATTTCTGCCAAATGTTGCCGGAAGTATATGAAATCGCATCATTCTTCCGCTTTTTGGATCTTTTGAGATATTTTTCATGGGAAACAGGTATTGCCACTTAAACTCTTTGCCGGCATTTGGGTATTTTTTCTCAAGTCCATAAGGCAAATTTACCTCTCCAAAACCTTGATATATATCTTCTTGATGAATTTTTTCAATCGTTGATATATGTATATGAAGATCATCTTTTATCTTTTGTGGCAATGGAACTATTCTATCTTTTTGACTTTTGCTATCCCACACATAAACATTATCAAATCCAAAGTCAATGTCTTTTATGCGAAGCTTTAATAACTCATTCATTCTTAACCCGCATCCATATAAAAGCTGAAGCATAAGTTTATAAATACCGCTCATGTGAAATATAACTGAAGCAACCTCTTCC
The DNA here is from genome assembly GCA_027065125.1 of Campylobacterales bacterium. Lineage (GTDB taxonomy): Bacteria > Campylobacterota > Campylobacteria > Campylobacterales > JALSKU01 > JALSKU01. The sequence goes on from JAMOOV010000031.1 coordinate 17,543, forward strand.
TTAGTTAAAACAATCGGCAAATGCTCCTTTCTTTTAGCTCTTAAAGCTTGTATGTTCCAAGATGAAATATCTATATCCAAAACTTCTTTATAAAGAAAAAGTATAGCATTAAAAGCTTGATTTTGTGTAGTGGGAGATACATTCTTATTTACGGCAAGATATGTCAAAAACTCCTCTATCTCCTTTTTTCCGATATTGGCAGGATGCTTTTTTTGGTGAAAAAGTATATACTCTTTATTCCAGTAAACATAAGTCTTTTCCGTGGCTCTGCTATACCCTTTAAATACAATCTTCTCTCTCAATCTATCAAGCAACTTCTTCTCTTTATGCAATCATCAATCCCTTTATATGTTATATTATCACAGATAATAACATTAATTTACTTAAATAAAGTCAAATATCACAAATAAATAGTAAAAAATAGATAATTGTAAATCGGTTTATGTTTATTTTATTTAATATTGGATAAAATTGATATATAATAAATAGTTATGTGTCAACCAAAGCACCAAGCTTAGAGTTAAGTGGTTTTTACAAACAAAAATAATTCTGAAAAGATTAGTTCAAAAATATATTTGC
>JAMOOV010000032.1 GCA_027065125.1 Campylobacterales bacterium
TTTAGTATTTGATAAACAATATAACTTTATCAAAAACTAAAAATAATATCAAATCTCTACTCTTTTTAGATGTAGAAGTTTGATAAATTTATTATACGAGGATATTATTATGGTTCAAGTTGGCATAATGGAGATAAGCAAAACACCATCTATAATAAACGATATAGATGAGGTTGCCGTGATAGTAAATAAAAAAACAAAACAGACAAAAGGATACTATATACCCGCCGTTTATGAAGAAACTATCAAAAAAGCGATAGAAGAGATAGAGTATCAAAATTTTAAAAAAAGAAATCAAAGCCTTATAGACAAAAATATTGAAGAAGATAGTACATTGTTGGACGGATTGGATGAAGAGTATTAAAAAGGGTGAGATATATTTGGCAAATTTAGGAGATAAAAAGAGAGTCGATATCGGCAAGATAAGACCTGTTTTGATCTTTCAAAATGATTTTTTAAATAGAATGTTAAGTGATAGCGAATATAAAGATGTTGTCATCTTGCCTCTTAGTTCAAAGATCAGAAAAAATGATTTTGCATATTTTATAAAAAAACGGGATAATTTGGAAAAAGATAGTGTGATTTTGTGTAATGCCGTTAAAATGATAGATTTTTCAAGGCTCATTATAGAAGATAAGCCGTTGACAAAACTAACTAAAAAAGAGATAAATGAGATAGAGGATATTTTATATTTTCTATTTGATTGTAGCAATAAAGACTAATTGCTCCTTTATATTCAAAAATTTAAGCACAAGGAAGCTTTTGCAAGATTATAATACTTGGCTCAAGAAAAACTCTTTTTCACTTCTATCGAAGCCCGATACCCAAAAGAAAGCATATAAGAATTTTTTTGTTTCTACTTGGAGTAGTGTTGCACCAAAGCCGTTTTTTCAGTATGAGATATATTATGCTAAGCTTTTAAAGACAAGAAAATCAAGACCTTTTGTGATATTGCAAAATGATTTTCTAAATAGAGCCTGTTTTGAAGGTGCATACCATAGTATCACGGTAGCCCCACTTTCAAGTAGGCTAAAGGGCGGAGATTATAGAGTCATAGTAGAGGCAAGAGATGAGTTAAAAAAACAAAGTGAGATAGTCGTAAATGCTTTGGGGATTATAGATGTAGGAACGGTGGAGTTTGAGAGAGGTATTGTGACAAAACTAACAAAAGACGAGATAAAACAGCTGCAAATATCTTTGGCAACTCTTTTAAATTTGGTATAATTAAGATACATTTACAAAGAGGACAAAATGAGCTACAAACCGCCATATAGCATAACTTCAAAAATATTGAATTTAGTTAGTGAGATTAGTGAAATTGTAGCAAAACTTGAAATATATGAGCCAAAAATCCCTTTGAAACTTCGAAAAGACAATCAGATAAAAACTATCACAGGAACTTTGGAGAACGAGCAAAACAGACTCCAAAGAGTCGGGGGAAAAGGCGGATACTGGATAGTCAAAGTATGAATTTGAAAACTTTTTTACATGCCGTTGATATTTTAGAGCGAAATTTGCCTGAAAATTCTCCTGCTGATATGCTGAAAAACTCTTACAAAAGAAATCCGTACACTATCTTGATGGTGACGATTTTGAGCCTTAGAAGCAAAGACGAAAGAACTGCCAAGGTGGCAAAAGAGCTATTTTGTGATATACAAACACCAAGAGAGCTTTTGGAGCTACCTTTGGATGAGCTTGAAAGCATCATCAAACCCATAGGCTTTCAAAAACAAAAGGCTAAAACCCTAAAAGAGGTTTCGAAGGTTTTGCTTGAGAGTTACGGCGGGAGAGTACCAAAAGATAAAAAAGAGCTTTTAAACATAAAAGGTATAGGCGAAAAGACAGCAAATATCGTGCTAAACAGTGCTTTTGATATTCCTGCTATAGCGGTAGATGTGCATGTACACAGGCTTTGCAATATGTGGGGAGTTATAAAAACAAAAGATGCAAAAGAGAGCTCTAAAGTTTTAAATGAAATCATTCCAAAAGAGTACAAATCAAAATTAAACCATATATTAGTATCATTTGGACAGAGTATATGCCTACCAAACCGCCCAAAATGCAAAGAGTGCCCTATTGATAAATTATGTTATAATTATTAAAAAATCGGAATAAAGTTATGATAGAAACTTTTGATAAAAATACAAATTTTATAAGAGATAAACGGCTCAAATCAAAAGTAAAAGCAGTTTAAATACAAAGTAGAATTTAACAAAAGGCTTTTAAAGTTGCAAGAAGAATTAGAGAGGCTAAAAAATGAACAAAATCACTACAAATCTATATAAAGAAGTAAAATATTTAATAGAAAGTGCTAAAACAAAAGCTATAAAAGTAGTTGATTTTCAAAGAGTACTTTTGTATTGGAATATTGGAGAAAAAATCTTTAATGAAGTGCAAAAACAAAAAGATAGAGCAGATTATGGCAAACAGCTTATAAAAAACCTTAGCACTCAGTTAGAACCTATTTATGGAAGTGGATATAGTATCCGCCAATTTGAGCTAATGAGGCAGTTTTATAAAACTTTTCCAATTGCGAACACACTGTATTCGCAATTGAGTTGGAGTCATTATAAATTACTTATTCGCATAGAAGATGAGGATAAAAGAGAGTTTTATCTACACGAATGTAAAAACAATCTTTGGAGTGTCCGTCAACTTGAAAGACAGATAAATTCATCTTTGTATGAGAGATTACTACTTAGTAATGAAAAAGAAAAAGTCTTAGCAGTAGCCAAAAAAGAAGCACTTCCACAAAATCCAGATGAGATTATAAAAGACCCATTTGTTTTAGAGTTTTTAGGACTTGAAAAAAGACCATCTTATTATGAAAAAGATTTAGAGAGTGCTATTATACAAAATTTGCAAGATTTTTTGCTTGAGCTTGGTAATGGTTTTGCATTTATCGCCAGACAAAAGAGACTTCATATAGATGGAGACGATTTTTTTGTAGATTTGGTATTTTACAATCGCCTTTTGCAATGTTTTGTGATATTTGAGATAAAAACTCACAAACTTACCCATCAAGACTTAGGTCAGCTTCAAATGTATGTGAACTATTTTGATAGAGTAGAAAAACAAGAGTTTGAAAATCCTACTATCGGAGTGCTTTTGTGTGCTGATAAAAATGATATGATGGTAAAGTATTCACTTCCACAAAACAATACCACAATAAAAGCAAGTAAATATGAGCTAATTTTACCAAATGAAAAAGAGCTTTTAAAAGAACTTAAAAATTCTTTGCCAACAATTGAAAATTCTAAAAAGGACAATTAAATGCAAAAACTAAACTTGCAAACAAAAGATAAGATAAATGAAAATATCCAAAAATTGGCAGAGCTTTTTCCAAATGCAATAAAAGAGGGAAAAGTTGATCTTGAGATTTTTAAGCAACTTTTTGAGAGTAGTTTAGTTGAAGATTGTCGTGAGAGATATGGATTAAATTGGGTTGGTAAGAAAAGGAGCATATTGAAAGCAAATACCCCAATAAAAAAGACTTTAAGACCGGCAGTTGAAAAATCAGTTGATTTTGATAATACCAAAAATCTCTATATCGAGGGAGAA